>PSRL01000068.1 GCA_003176035.1 Verrucomicrobiota bacterium | reverse complement strand
TTTCGCGGGGAGAAAAATTACTTTTTCCAGACCGAACGTTTCCTGTGCCTCGCGCGCTAAGATGAGATGTCCATGGTGGATGGGATCAAATGTGCCCCCATAAAGACCAATTTTCATAAGGTTGAGTGTCTCTGCTCCCCAGCCTGCGCTCTCTACAGCGAAAGGCTATAACATTTCGCTCAAATGCACACTCTTTTATGGGCAATATCTTGTCACAAGGCTTGAAATAACCGCAACCCCTTGGCAACATGCATGCTGCGTAGGCAGAGCACGAAGGAAGCAGTGTATCTACCTACACGACTCACTCAGTAACGCCGGCCTACGCAGCAATCTCGGATCGAGCCGCTATTCACCATTTTTTAGACGGGCTCTTATTTCCGGAGAGGTCACCGCCCTCTACATTTTAGAGCTGCATTTATTAAGCAGGTCCATTGGACTTTGTATTTCCCATAAATTGAGCAATGATGTTTTGATAATCTTGCGCAGATAATTTAACTCCATATTGGTCCTCGCCGCCGCACCACTGAGCATGGTTGAACACTTGGAATGTGGAAGGGTGGGCATCCACATATTGCGAATATATTGACCATAAACGGTCAATGTCAGAATTTGACATATGGCTGCCATTTTTATTATCTATTATTCTAACTAAGTTGTCTAAAATGTCATTAGAAGTTCCATACCGATCTCCATCTTTATAGAATGGAGGATAATACATTTGTTTTTGTGTATGAAGATATGTATCTTCTTCTGGGCTCAGCTTGGTATTATCTTTTATTATATTTCTCAGTGCATCAAATTGTGCGGGATTGTCATTTGGCTGTTCCGTCACTAAATCGGTAAACACTTCATAGGCTGCGAAACTGCTGATCTTTATATCAGCTGGATCTTTTCCAAGTAATAATGCAGCCTCCTTTTTAGCCTCATTGAATTTTTCATCCATTGCTTTTTCAAGAGCTTCTTGTGAGCCAAACTTACCGCATGCTGAGGGATCACTTGGAACGTTGTCATGTATCGTTTGTTTATCTTGGTCAGTGAGGTAAGGGTACTCATTATCCTTCTTTGGAGGAGGTTGAGGAGGGTCTGAAAGCAGGGTGATTGTTTCTGGTTTAGTAAATGACTTTACTCCACGGAGGAGCTTCGAAAATTTATCTCCCTCAGATTGGGATTTAGCATACAGTTGATTTAGTGCGCGCTTTTTTTCATTAGATTTATTGGGCTGTGTTAGGGGTGTGAGTTCCGGCGATGGAATATCCTCACGATAGGATTCTTGCTTTGGGTCGGGAGCTAGCAGTTGAGCTGCTAGTTTGAGATATTCCGGATTCGATAGTCCAGTGTTAGTGCTAATATTATTAGACATAAATAATAAATAAATGATTTTGCAAAGCTAGTAAAAGTTTGCAGTTCGAAATCTAAGTAGTGCCTTTAAAATCACAAATAATTTGTATCAGTAATAAATGCACAGTCGTTGGTAGTATGGGTCACTATCCGAGCGTAGGTATAACATCCCTAAGTTCGGCGATAGAGATTGCCGGGCATATTGTAAAAAGGCTGGATTTGAGGGAATAACTTTCCTGGACAAATTTCCCAAGAAGATGAATGTTAGGCACATGAGCTCAAACCTTGGTCAACTTCTTTTGATTGGGATTCCCGGTCCTGAACTGGATGCGCAGACAAGGGGATTTCTTCGCAAAATCCAGGCGGGAGGTTACATTATCTTTACCAGGAATATTCAATCGCCTTCTCAGTTGAGGAAGCTATTGGATGATTTGCGTGATTTGAGTGAAATTGAGCCCATTTTCACCCTTGACCAGGAGGGGGGGCGTGTTTCGCGTTTAAAAGCAATTGGCAATGAGCCTCCAAATGCGCAGCAGCTCCGTGAAAAAGGGGATGCGCAACTGATCCGTCGCCATGGCGATCTGACTGGGCGCTTGCTGCGATTATTTGGTTTTAATCTCGACCTTTGTCCTGTGCTCGACATTTCCTTTGATGACAACGCGGACAACTCCCTATTTGGCCGCTGCTATGGGACCACTGCGGAACAAGTTATCCGGAATGCGACGCTCTTTAACGATGCCATGCGCTGTGCCGGCGTTCTCAGCTGCGGGAAACATTTTCCCGGCTACTCCTCGGCTGCTAACGATCCCCACCATGAGCTGCCAGTCCTTACCCGTTCTCGGGGGGAGTTGGAACGCCACGAACTTGCGGTTTTTCACCATTTTATTCCGCATGTGGATAGCATGATGATCGGGCACATTGCCTTTTCCGAATTGGACCCCTCCGGACAGCCCGCTTCCCTTTCCCCCGCAATTGTCCGGGGATTGCTGCGCGAGAAGATGGGATTTCAAGGATTAGTGATGACTGATGACCTGGATATGGGAGCCATCCTGAATCACTATGGCTTTGAACAGACGATGCGTATGGGCATCGAAGCTGGGAATGACCTCCTGATGATTTGCCACCGTACCGAACTAGCCGGAGACGCGATCAAAACATTTGAACAAATGCCAGCGCCTCTTATCGATGAAGCCCTGGGTCGGGTGGCTGCGTTTAAAAGCAAATTTTCTCCGCCTGCGGAATTTTCCGAAGCTGCCTTTGCTGAACTCAATGCCGAAGTGTGGCAATTGCGGGTGGAGGTACTTGGCGAAGCGCGCGCTCGGGAAAGGAGTCCGGAAAGCGGTAAGCGATCTCCTGTGGAAATCTATTAAATCTTTAGGGGATTGATCTGCGACAGCTCCTCTTTGCGCTCTGCTATGTCTGCGACAACTCCTCTTTGCGCTCTGCTATGTCTGCGACAGCTCTCTTTGCGCTCTGCTATGTCTGCGACAGCTCTCTTTGCGCTCTGCTATTTATCTGCGACAACTCCTCTTCGTGCTCTGCTATGTCTGCGTCAAGCTCCCCCCTTTGCAATTTTTCGAATTCCCCCCTCTGTTCGTGGAGAAACTGGGCTGCTTCCTTGAGATTTGTGCTATCGCGGTTGCTTAATGTGGTGTTTTCGTAATGATGCCCTATTTCGCGCATTAAACGTAAGTAATTTTTAGACAGAGCCGTTTTGAATTTTTCCTGATCCGTATCTTTGAGATATCGTAACTCATCGGTTCCTTTAAGGAAATTTTTCGTCTTCGGGTGATCAACCTTACCTAAGCTTGTCGCCCACTTTACGGGCCGAGGAGGGCTCTCTCTTGTCGCGGTGCCACTGAGCTGCTGCAAAGTTAAACCGACGTTTTCCATTATGGAAGAATTGAAAACCCGCCGGATTGCTGAAGAAGCCACCCGCATCCTTCCTAAAAAGTTCTGTGAATTTGATTGGTGATTCTCTGGCAGCCGGCTGATTTCCCCGAGCCGTGCTGCTGCTCCTCCTCCTGATGCGCCTATCGGTCCCGCCATATGAGTAGGGTATCACATATCGGAGAGAAAGTGAGATGCCATAGCGAAATACCCATAAAACAAAAGATATCGGATTTGATGGACTTGGCCCCTGGCCGTTTTCTCAGGCCCGTATTGACCGACGTTTTTCCGGTGTTCCTCCCTTTTCCTGATGAAATTCGGTGGACTGGTGCTAAAGCTCCGAATTAAAACACATCAGGAAAGTTTTCATATGATCCTGATCAATCTTGGTGCAGGCGTTGCCTTGATCATCCTGGGGGTCCGATTCTTGCGAAAAGGCTTGGATCGATTTTTGGGCGGGCATTTCATTGATTGGTTGAGGCGGTGGACAGACAATCGCTTCACGTCCATCCTGGCCGGCGCTGCCACTGGTGCCCTTTCGGCATCCTCCACCGGCTTATCCATCTTGACCGCACAGATGCTGGAAGCGGGCACTATTCCGGCAACCAACATGTTGGCGGTGCTGCTGGGTGGCAACATAGGGATCACCTTCCTTTCTCATCTCATTTCCTTCGATCTAAAGGACTATTCGGGCATATTCCTCTTTTTTGGCACATTAGGCTTTTTGTTTTGTAGGAATCAGAAAATCCGGGGAGCAGGCCAGTGTGTGCTTGCGCTGGGACTCATTTTTCTTGCGATGCTTTTTATTGGTACCGGCGCTGCTCAGATCGGTGCAAACCGGGATTTCAAAGCTGTGCTGATGATTCTCGATCAATACCCCGCCCTTTTGGTGCTGGTGGCCCTCATACTCGCCGTGCTCATGCAAAGCTCAACCGCAGCCATTGGACTAGGAGTCGGTTTCGCAACAAGCGGAGTTCTTCCATCCTCCGATTTTATTCCCTGGGTCGTGGGCACAAACATGGGTTTGGCTGTGACCTCGCTCATCGTTTGTTGGACTACGATAGAAGGCCGCCGACTGGGCTTTGCTAATCTACTCGCAAAATGCGCGGTGGCGCTTCTTTTCATCCCCGCATTTTCATCCGGCGCGATTCCCGTCCAAATAGCCTCCTTGCCCACAAGCCACCTTCTCCCTATTTGGCATACCTTATTTAACCTCATAGTGGCCATTGCGGCTTTGCCCTTCTTGCAACCGCTCCTTATCGGCGTGAAATACTGGTTAGTCCCGGATCCCGAAAAAGGCAGCCTTTTGGGAAGCCAGCCGGAGACATACCTGGACCGCCAAGCCTTGGAAAGTCCTGCTATCGCCCTTGCCTATGCCACCCGAGAATCCTTGCGTGTGGTGGACGACGTGCGTAATGGCCTGCAACACCTGGTGTTATCAGAAAAAACGGCTAACGTTACCCTGGCACGGAATGTTCAGACCGCCATCCATCGCGTGGATGAAGTGAGTCAGGACATTCTGTTTTATCTGGGCCAGCTGGGAGAAGGGTTGAGTGGTTACAATCAGAGCTGGCAGCTGGCCCTCATCAATTTTTCCAACGAACTCAAAATGGCTGCCGACATTATTGAAGGAAAGCTCTGCGATGCCATCGTGAAACAAATCTCCTCTCCCATCAACTTTAGCGCCGAAGAAACAGAAATCATCGCTCGTCTTTTCGGCTCCATCATCAGGCGGGTGGATGTTGCAGCTACTTTGGTATCCGACCGAAATCCCGTCCGTGCCGAAGAATATTTGCGGGAAAAAAGTCGCATGGATCTCATCTGCCTTCGAGCGAAACAAACCAGATTTGAAGGACTTCGGCAAACCGACAAACAGGGCCTCTGGGCCACTCTCTCCTTTCTCGATATTGTTGACACCTTGCAACGCATCGATTCTCACATCAGCTCAATTGCTGAATGGATAGTAACCGAAAATAACGAGGACAAGAAATGACAAGCTTGTCACCGACGCCGCCCGCGCTTAGAAAACCTGAAAAGGGAAAAAGATGATCCCGCATCCTCACGTTCCATCCCTTGCGTAGCCTCAGTTAATAACAGATGAAAATCCTGCGATACACGGACCATGGTTTTGAACAGGCAATCTGTACTTTTGTCCGTCATCCCCGCCCAGCCCCCGCGGTAAGGTCCACCGTTGAAGAGATTTTGGAAAAAATCGAACGCAAGGGCGATGCGGCGGTGATCCATTATACGAAAAAATTTGGGGGTGGGCAATTAAAGCCAGCCTCCCTGCGAGTGGGGGAAACAGAATGGACCGCAGCCGTCTCCCTTCTTTCCCCCAAGGTGAAGCGCGCCCTTCTTTCGGCACGTGCCAACGTGTCAAAATTTGCAAAAAAGAGTCTCCGTAAGAGCTGGGAGATGAAGAACCTCCAGGGGGCGAGAGTGGGCGAGCGGTTCGATCCCTTTAATCGCGTCGGCATCTACGTACCGGGCGGAACGGCGCCTTTGGTCTCTTCGGCGGTGATGACGTGCACATTGGCTCAAGCTGCGGGGGTGCCGCAAATTGTGGCGGCGACGCCGGGGGACGCAAATGGCGAAATCAACCCGGTCCTTCTGGCAGCGCTATCGCTTTGCGGCGCAACGGAGATTTATCGATTAGGCGGGGCTCAAGCAATAGGAGCGTTAGCTTTGGGGACACAGACAATTGCTCCGGTGCGCAAAATCTTTGGTCCCGGCAACGCCTACGTTGTGGAAGCCAAGCGCCAAGTCTTTGGAAAAGTGGCTGTCGACTTGCTTCCGGGGCCTAGCGAAGTCCTGGTCATTGCGGATTCTTCGGCTCATCCGGATTGGATTGCTGCGGACTTGCTGGCTCAGGCTGAACATGGCCAGGGGAGCATTGCGGTTTTGCTCACGGATTCCTCCCGTCTCTTGGAAGCTGTTCAAAAAGCTATAAAAGGCCAACAGGCAAACCGGTCTCGCACCCCGCAGCTCTTGGCCGCCCTAAAAAAGGCCTCTCTCATCCTATGTGAAACGATGAAACAGTGTGTCGAAATTGCCAATGAGTTTGCAAGCGAGCATGTTTCCATTGCGACCCGCAACCCCCGAAAAATCGCAACTCAGCTTACCACTTCGGGCGCTATCTTCCTGGGTGGAATATCGCCAGTGGCTGCCGGCGACTTTCTGGCAGGTCCCAGCCACGTCCTGCCTACGGGGGGGGCCGGAAAATCGTTTTCGGG
>PSRL01000080.1 GCA_003176035.1 Verrucomicrobiota bacterium | reverse complement strand
GGAAAACTCCTCACAGCCGCCGATGTTACTGATTCAATCCGAGTATCAGATCCCCAAATGCTCCCCGATCAACGCTGAAAAGAATGCGGCGAGACCCATTTCCTCCTCCACCAAAGGAGAAGGAAGGAGAGACAGCCAAGAGGTTCCTTCAGATCCCTCACAGGAACCCACGTCCATGGCGAAGTTCGTTGATAATTTTCTCAATCCGCCGCCGGATAGAGATTCTGACCAAGAACTCTCTCCCCGGATTCATTTAGGCCCGTCGCAGGAACACACGTCTACAGCGGAATCCGTTAATAATTTTCTAAATCCACCACTGAATAAAGCCGCTGACAAAGAAGTCTCCTCCCTTGCATCAAATGATTCCTTCAGCAAGGCCACGAACCTCTCGCATGACAAATCTCCTGGAACCCGAATAAATTCCAAGTCGTCCCTGTCAGCTAAAGCCCGAACAGCAAAAACGGCCCGGCCACAGGACTCATCAGATGGCACACCTCCTCGCGGCAAAGAATCTTCTTCCGGATTGTACACAAGAGATTCCCTCTCGCCCCACGACAAATCTTCCGCCGACGGAATACAGAATGTATTAGAAAATCGACAATCCAAAAGAAAACAATCCATTCGTAAGAATACGTCCATTGCGAAAAACTCATCAAAACAAACTCAGGACGCGTGGAAGCGTCGACCTAAAAATATCGAAGAAAAGGTAACACCCAATCTTCTTTCCACTCAATTGAACGGTAATCTGAAATTGCCCCAAGCTACGTTCTCCACTCCTCTTATCACAAAGACTTCCCAGGAACAAACTACACTTGCGGCGGCCATGAAGGACTTCTTTCAAAATCCGGATGAAACGGTGAATCAATTTTTAGCAGCCGGGGAAAAGGGCAAATCCATCCAGCTCCGTGTTGATAAGTTGCAGGGCACCACGATTACATTATCTAGTCAGCCTCAAGGAGGTGGCGTGGATATTGCCATCCACACTACATCTCAGGCTGCTTACGCAGTGATGGATAGTAGCATCAGTGTTATCCGCAACTTCTTTTCCAACAATCTGCCATTTCGGCCCATGAAACTCAAGTTGTCCCTTGTATCGGAAAGTCAGGACTCCCAGCAAAATACTGAGGAAGAGGCTCTCGAGATGAATGTTAGCGAAGTGCCGGGACTACCCGGCCACACAGCATGACGGCAACGAAATTAGCACCTAAGCCTGTTTCCAAGTTTCAGGCGCAGCTGTGGCAGAAATTAATATCTTCCCGACGCCATCTTAGGGTCAGTGCCCTGGATAGAGAATGGCATTTTCAATTTGTTTTAGAAATGGGGCGGAAGGATATGGATATTCTCTCAAAAGCGCTCGACGTGGATATCCGATTAGGTAATCATATTGGAACTGTCCGTTGTGCTCTGCTGCCAGATGGGTTTTGGCTGTCTGAAATACTGCGGGGATCAACAATAGAAGCCATTCACGAACCCTTCCGTACAGCCGTAACGGGCGTGATTTTACAAGATTTTTTTCAAGGACTTTCCCGTTCAAGCCGCCTGCCGCTCCAATTATTACAAACTCATTCGACCGCCGCCTCGCGAGGCATTTCCTTGTATTGGCAGATGTTAAATGATCGCAGTGAGGCTGAGATTATAGGGAGTCTGACGGGAAATGAGAGCCTCCTATCGGAAATTTGTAATGCTGCAACAACCTGGCCCTCCCTTCCTTGGAGGCTTCCGGATTCATTGCAAGTTTCAGTAGAAGTTCTTGCAGATTCCCTGTTAGTTCAGCAAGACTGTACCTGTTTCGCGCTTGGAGACGTCTTTTTGCTCGGCGAGTTTGAAAAATGGAAAGAAGGAAGTTTGCTACTTCGGACTCAGTACAACATCGGAGATGGGTCGCTAGTACCCATAAAACTTCCTCGTTCAACGCTCGAAGATACGCTGTTTTTAACGCGGAATTTAAATTCCGAACACTTTTCAAATGCGCAGCAGAAGAATCAAACCCTAGCTCAGGCAGCAAACCCTAACCAGCAACTTTCCTCAAGAAATATGTCAGAAGTAGAACACGATGAAGAAGCGCCAAGTGAACATTCCTCTTGGTCTTCTTCCGCAGAATCCGGAGGAGGGGAAACGCGGTGGATAGATTCCGTAGAGGTGATCTTGGAATTCAGTTTAGGACGTCACACAATGAGCTTGGGCGAGTTAAAGCGCTTGGGTCAGGGACATATCTTTCCAATCAAATCTACCGCCAATGGATTGGTGAACATCGTGCTCCAAGGAAAAAATATTGGAAAAGGAGAACTCGTACAAATTGGTGAGGCAGTGGGAGTTCTTGTCCGAGAATTGGGAAACATTCCGGACTCGGCTGAGAACCAATCGGAGTAGCGTGGCGTTTAAGATTTAAATGACAATCGGTAATCTCAGCTTGTCAGAAATTTTTTTGATACTGATAGGAACTTCTCTGATTCCTTATATAGCGGTATTGATTACTTCCTTTACCAAAATTGTTGTCGTTATTGGAATTTTACGGACCGCTTTGGGACTGCAATCGACTCCTCCCAATATGGTCATCAACGGACTTGCGATTATTTTATCTCTATTTATTATGCAACCAGTCTTTCTGGAAACTTGGGATTTACTCAAGACACAGAATTTAAATTGGTCAAAGATGGAGATCAGCAAGGTGGAGGCGTTATGGGATGCGGTCAGTCCGCCTATGACCCAATTTCTTAGGCAAAATAGTAAAGCGGAAATGCGGCGATTTTTTATGGATACCGCACGCCGAACGTGGCCGAAAGAACAATATCAAAAAATACGGGAGGATAATTTTCTGATATTAGTTCCGGCATTTGTGTTAACTGAGATGACGGTTGCGTTCCAAATAGGATTTATCATTTATCTGCCGTTTCTCGTAATCGATCTGGTGGTTTCCAATATTCTCCTTGCTTTAGGTATGATGATGATTTCCCCCACGGCGATTTCACTGCCATTTAAGCTACTCCTTTTTATTTTGGTGGATGGTTGGACGCGCCTTTTAGGTGGTCTGGTGATGACGTATCGCCTGTAGAAGGGGCGTATTTTATAAGAGGATATGGGACAGGATGTTATCATAAATCTGGCTTCGAAAGCGCTCATGCTAGTCCTGACCGCCTCGATGCCGCCGATCGCTGTTGCCGTGATTTTGGGGGTGGCTGTCGCTCTTTTTCAAGCATTGACACAAATTCAGGACCAAAGTCTTCCCTATGCTATTAAGCTGGTCGCGACTGTGTTGGTGCTGATTTATGCGATGAACATGATCTTCACCGACTTTTTGAACTACACCATTTTTTCGTTCCAAAACTTTCCTATTTTGGTGCGACCGAGTGGCTGACACACTTATCGTGAAAACCCTACAGCCACCGCACCGCAAACTCCCCTTGCAGGGCCTGAAAAGAGATTTAGAGCATGGCGGATCTTCATAACATATTCATTACATTGTTCATTCTGCTGCCGCGAGTTATGGGAGCCTTAGCGGTGGCGCCTTTTTTTGGATCGTCATCGCCTGCCGGATCACAGCGACGAGCTTTTCTAGTTGCTAGCATATTGGTTCTTGTGCCCGTATTCTTACCAAGCGCTCCACGGGATTCACTTGCTCCAATTTTCATGGGTGTACTCGTACTGAAGGAGCTTATAATTGGCTTTCTTTTTGGCTTTGCTTCGGGAGTTGGATTTTGGGCGATGCAAGCCGCAGGCGAGTACATTGACCTTCAAAGAGGAGCGACCGCGGGAGCTTTTTTTAACCCATTTCTAGGTGGCATGAGCTCTCCGATGGGGGACTTTATGCTTCGATTTTCAATCATGCTTTTTTTTTCCGTTGGAGGATTTACAATTTTTTTTGCCGCTTTATTGGCTAGTTACGAATTTTATCCTCCTTGGCAGCTTATACCTCCGCTCAAAATAGCGACCGCAGGCCCTCTTCTCGGTTTAGCCGGGAAGCTTTTTGAGCTTTCTCTTTTGTACGCAGCTCCTTTATTAATTTTATTTCTGCTGATCGACTTAGGCCTCGGATTTATGAGTCGATTTGTGCCCTCACTCAACGTCTTTTTCTTTTCGTTTCCTGTTAAAAGCGTGGTGGGAACATTTTTTCTGGTCGTTTACCTTACTTTTTTAGGATGGGCCTTCTTGCGAAATCTCTTTAAGAGCGACACACTTCTTTCGTGGGTGCGCTCGATTCTGTCATGAGCGGCCAGGAAAGCAGTTCGGAAAAAACAGAGCAGCCGACACCCAAGCGTATTCAGGACGCTCGCGAAAAAGGACAGGTGGCGAAGAGCACAGAGGTGGTGATGACTATTTCCGGTGCCGTGATATTAGCTACCGTCTGTTTCACTTCTCCTTACCTAAAGCTATGGTTAGAAGATCTTTTTAGAGCCATTTTTCAGGCAATGGCCGATGATAAGCGAGATCCGACTATTCCATGCCTACAATTGGCGGTTAAGGTTGTGTGTTTTGCTGCAGCGCCAGTGGCACTTGCTTCGGTGATATCGGTTATTTTAGCAAATGTAGCGCAATTTGGTTTTCTTCTGTCCTTTCAACCGCTGAAACCTGAAATTACAAAATTAAATCCCGTAGAAGGACTCAAACGGATATTCTCAATGAAGACGTTGTTTGAGTTTGCAAAATCCGTAGTTAAAATTTTAGTTCTTGGAGTTGCGGTCATCTGGGCGATTCGTCTCTTCATTGGGCAATTAGTGCTTCTTCCTTTCGAGGCGCTTTCGGGTTTGATGCAATGCGTTTCGCACATATTTATTTTTTTCTGTGCGGTGATCCTTTTGATATGGATTCTTCTCTCCATAGTGGATTTTCTCATGCAAAAGCGAATGCATACCAAGCAGTTGATGATGACTCTTGATGAAGTAAAGCGAGAAAATAAGGAAACCGAGGGAAATCCGGAAATCAAACAGACCCGAAAAGGCATCCATAGAGAAATTATTTTTGAAGATTCCGCTGCAAATACAAAACAGTCCACAGTGCTGGTTACCAATCCGACTCACTATGCGGCTGCCATCTATTATTGCAAGGGGGAGACGCCGTTGCCAGTCTTAAAGGCCAAGGGAATGGGAACCATAGCAATGGAAATGATTTCTATTGCTCAGCGTGAGGGGATTCCTATTATTGAAAATGTTGCGCTGGCTCGAGCGCTTTATCAGCGAATGCGCATTTTTGAAATGATACCGTATGATCTCTTAGAGCCTGTTGCCGAAATCCTCCGCTGGATTTCTATGTTGCCATCATCAAAACCGAATTAGAACCTCTCCCAAAACTATAGCGAAGCACCTATAAAATGATCACAAATTTGGAGGGTATTTTTTCTTCGGGGGCGC
>PSRL01000133.1 GCA_003176035.1 Verrucomicrobiota bacterium | reverse complement strand
AAGAATTCCTCACAAATGGTCCGTTTGTTCTCGGGCGATTTGATAAATTGATAGCCTATCAGTTCACTGGAACGATCAAGTTTTGACCGTAACAGGAAGACCTTATCTTCGTCCAAGGGAGCTGCCAGGCAAAAAGTGACATCGCTGGTAGGAAGATGGACCTTTCTTAAAAATTCTCCCTGGATGCTGAATAACCCCAAAAATTCTTTATTTTGAAATGAGTCGGCAATTACCCAAATCGTGTTATCAAAGCCGGGAGCGATCTTTTTGGCGAGCACCGGAAGGGGAATACGATGCCAAGATCCCTGGCTCCACTCTTGAACCACCCCTTCAGGAGAGAGCGCTAAGAAACCGTTGGGCGTGTTAAAAATCTCGGCTACGTTACCATCAGGAGCAGAAATTGGCCATTCCGTTCCGGAATTGGTCATTCCAGAAAGCTTTCCTGGCGCGACGAGTACAAATTTCGAACCTTTCCTACAGGCGCTCGTGGGTGCAAATGGCAAAGCGATGGGAGCATGTTTTAGCGCGCCATTTTCCGTTGAGAACGTAGAAAGGCGTTCGCCATTCAATATGGAGATTTCGTTGTCTTGGATCTCTAGAAGAAATGGGTGCGTAAACGCCTTGAGAAGGGGATTGGAAGATTCCGGTGGGCCGAGGTTTTTGACCCATCGCAGAGTGTGGGAATTGTCATAATAGGCCAGTTGTTGCTGGCTATTGAGCGCATTCCACAGAAAAACGAGCCCCCCCTTTGGAGCACAGGCAACGGCAAGAATAGTTGTCGGAAAGGGACCGTCGTTTTTTTCCACCCAGTCGTTAAAATGAAATGTGATGGAATCCACTTTTATGGGTCCGACCACAAATCCGCGAATTTCATATTTTCCTGGAAGCGCCTCTTTACCGTCATCGGTCAGGCCATCCCATGAACTGATGAGGCCGTTAAGTCCAATTTGAAAGGAAAGGATTGAAGCATGTCGAGCCAGTGTGCGGACTAGCTTTCCCGATCGATCGTATATTCCCAGACTGATGGTTCCTTCTAATTCCGGAAGGGCGAATTCAAAGGTAGCGGGTGAAGCTGTAGAAAAATTCACCGCGGCCAGCACCAGAACCAAAGCAAGTTTGCAACATTGAAGGAGCATAGGGATGAGCAAGCGAAGGTCTATCAAATCATGTATAACGCAACCCCTATAAAATGATCACAAATTCGGATGGTATTTTTCCTTCGAGCGCGGCGCAAAAGCAAGGCCATATCCATGATATGGACTTGGTTTCGCAACAATGGCTGGGGGAAAAGACCCACAAAGTTGCTCTCATTTTATAGGGGTTTCGCTATATAATATCGCCAATTCAGATTCGGAAAAATATTGTCGCGAGTTTCGCATTCCTGAAGGAATCCAAGGTCCTCAACGCCGCTTTGAAGGCTTTCATAGAGACGGGTGAATCGTCGAATGTGATTTTCGATTCGTAGGGTGGAGTAGTTACGAGCTGTCCCGGTTTTTATCAAAAAGGCCCAATCGCTGGATTGCGCTAGAAGCAGCTCGCGAGCTAGTTGTCGCAAAATGCGTTCCTCGTTTTCAGTCGCTTGATTTCGAAACTGTCGAGCAACCTCAATCATACGGCGTGCTGCCATATGAAGGTGAGGATAGATCCAGGAGTTTTCCTCGCTGAGCCAGGTTTCCCAATAACCGCGGTGGCCCCAGCTGGAAGGCGAAGGTGTTAATACTTGGAGTGTTGGATGGCACATCAGATACTCACTTGGCGTAGCCAGGCGATAGCTTTTTTCGACGCACGCCGCTGTTTTTCGAATGACCAAGTCTAAAAACTCAGGTCCCTCAAACCACCAGTGGCCAAAAAGTTCAGCGTCGAACGCGCTCAATACCACTGGTGGAACTGGCAACGTTGCTCGTAGAGAGTCCATTTGTAGCATTCGGCATTTCACGAAATCCTGAGCATGAGAAGTGACCATGCCCATTGCTCTTGCGTGCTGATAGAGTTCCTTTTCCGGAGCGGCTGTAATTCGATAGTATTTCATTCCGGTTGCGCGCCGGCGGCCCTCTGGCAAATAGTCTTTGATGATGGATTCCGGAAGGTCGTGGCCGATGTCCCGATAAAAATCTCGGTAAACCGGATTGCCCGGATACCCCGTATGAGCGTCCCATACTTGCTTGCTCGACTCACGATCGCGTGCAAAAAAAGCGATCTCATTGCGTGTATAATAAGGCGAAAAGATGCCGAATCTTGGACGTGGCTCTCCGTAATATAAGCCATGGGCATCCACCACGAACCACCGCAGGCCCACTTCCCGGAGGAACTGATCGACCGAAGGCACATATGCGCATTCCGGTAGCCAAAACCCTTGGGGTTTGCGGCCAAAGCATTCGGCATGGTAATCGGCACCGATATGAATTTGAGCGCGCATCGCTTCAGGAAAATCTGCCATGAGGGGAAGCAGGCCGTGAGTTGCTGCGCTAGTGATTAGCTCCAGGTGGCCCCCTTGCTCAAGATCCGAAAAAGCTTTCACCAGGTCGCAGCGCCATTTTTCCAGATACAGTTGGCGCGCTTCCAGACACCGCGTGTGATAAAATTTTGCCAGACTTCGAATCTGCGGACTTTGTCTCGTGCGTTCGATTTCTTTTCTTGAAATCTCGATGCTTCGTTCCAAATAACGGAGAGTGCGAGTTTGTAAGAGAGGATCACGAAGCATAGTGCACAAGCTGGGAGTCAGCGTCATCGTTACCCGAAAAGGGACTCCTTCCTCTGCGAGCCTAAAAAAGACCTTCAGCAGCGGGATGTAGGTTTCCGCAATCGCCTCGAAGAGCCATTCTTCTTCCAAAAAATCCTCGTGTTCGGGATGATGGACGAAGGGAAGATGCGCATGGAGGAGAAGTATCAGATGACCGTCAGTTTGCATTTTAAATATCTCTTGTGACGCTGATTCACTAGCGGATGCCTTGCGATGCCGACAATCAATTATCGGTCCGGAGTTGACTGGGGCAAGATCAGATTGCTTCCGCAAGCAAAATCCATAAATATCCTCTTCGCTCTAAAAACTGTCCAATTCTCGTAATTTTGTAAGTATTCTAAGCGATGATGTCTTCTTTGTCACAAAAATCCGATTTTAATCCTTTCTGCGGGAAGATCCTTGTCACAGGCGGCGCAGGATTTATCGGCAGTGCATTGGTCTATGCATTAAATCAGCGTGGATGCGAAAACATTTTGATCACTGATTTTTTCGGTAGAGACGATAAGTGGAAGAATTTGAGGGCACTGCGCTTTGATGACTGTTTGTCCGCCGACCGATTTTTTTCTGATATTGAAAAAAAACCGGACTTTTATGGCGACTTCGACGCTGTATTTCACCTTGGCGCATGTTCCTCTACTACGGAGACGGATGTCGCCTATCTCTTGGACAATAATTACAAGTGCACTCGCCGCATTTCCGAGTGGGCGCTTTCGCGTGGAAGCCGATTTGTCTATGCATCTTCTGCGGCAACTTACGGAGATGGTTCCAAAGGCTTGGATGACAAAAACGAAGAAATTTCAATTTATCGGCCTCTGAACCCTTATGGCTATTCCAAACAACTCTTTGACGTTTATGCTCAAAAGAAGGGGTTGCTGGCAAAGATCGTCGGAATCAAGTATTTCAATGTGTTTGGTCCAAACGAATATCATAAGGGCGATATGCGCAGCTTGGTTTGTAAAGCGTACGAACAAATCATCAATACCGGAATGATCCAGCTTTTTAAGAGCTATCGGTCCGAATATCGAGACGGGGAACAAAAAAGGGACTTTGTTTACATACGCGATGCAATAGACATGACCCTCCATTTGGCGTCCTCTCCCACAGCAAATGGTCTATTTAACGTTGGAGGAGGCATCGCACGCTCCTGGCTGGACTTGGCGAAAGCTATTTTTTCCGCGTTGGAAATGCCTCCCAACATTCAATTTATCGAAATGCCGGAAGCTCTTCGGGCTCAATATCAGTATTATACCCTCGCCGATATTTCGAAGATTCGTTTGACTGGTTATGCTCGGACCACCACTTCTTTGGAAGATGCTATTCGAGAATATGTCAGGGTTTATCTCTCCTCAGGAATCAGACTGGGAGAAGAACCACATGTATGAGATTTTATAGCTAAATATCTCTCAAATAATTAGAACTAGGAAGGCTGGCGTTCTCAGGTCCGGCAGCTGCCGGACCTGGGACAAAAAAGCCGGCAATCTCATGGCAATTTTTTGCAACATGTATATTGCCGTTTTAGGATGAATGGTCGGGCTAGGCTGGCGTCGCAACCGTCGCGATGGTTTGAAGAATTCGACTGACCACCTTATAGGGATCGGCTGCTGAATTAGGACGCCGGTCTTCCAAATAACCTTTGTAACCGTTGTTAATGAAACTGTGAGGAACACGGATGGAAGCGCCTCGATTAGCTATACCATAATTGAACCTATCAATTGATTGCGTTTCGTGAAGTCCCGTGAGGCGCAGGTGATTGTCGGGACCATAAACGGCGATGTGTTCATTTCTGTAGCGTTCAAAAGCGGCCATTAATGCTTCGAAATATTCTTTTCCTCCCACTTCTCTGAGGTACTTAGTCGAAAAATTCGCATGCATTCCTGACCCATTCCAGTCACCCGAAATTGGCTTACAATGAAACTGGACATCCACCTTGTAAGATTCACAAAGGCGGGTCAACAGGTACCTTGCCATCCAAAGGTCGTCGGCAACCCTTCGAGCACCCTTTGCAAAAATTTGAAATTCCCACTGACCCTTTGCAACTTCGGCATTGATGCCTTCGTGACGAATTCCCGCATCCAAGCAGAGATCCAAATGCTTTTCCACGATCTCCCGTGCGCATTCTCCGACTTCACTGTAGCCAACACCGGTATAGTACTTTCCTTGCGGAGCAGGGTAGCCTTCCGCTGGAAACCCTAACGGACGCCCCTCTTGAAATAAAAAATATTCCTGCTCAAAACCGAACCAACTGTCAGGATCATCTTTCACCATTGCCCGCGTGTTGCTGAGGTGAGGCGTGCCATCTGGCAGTAAAACTTCGTTCATAACGAGAACACCGTTTTTCCTGGAACTGTCGGGATAAACGGCAACGGGCTTCAATCTACAATCTGAGTTGTGCCCTTCAGCCTGCCTGGTGGAGCTTCCATCAAATCCCCATTCGGGGATATCCTCCAGACTCGGAAATTTATTGTATTCCTTAACACTAGTCTTGCTTCGGAGATTTGGTGCTGGCTCATAGCCATCAAGCCAAACATATTCCAGTTTATACTTCGCCATATTCTTTTTTGCAGGTTGTCTACTTTTAGCGAGGTTGAGCCAGAAGGTGCAACCCTCTTTCAGTAGTAAGCAACTTTTGTGCCAACTTATTCATGTGGTTAGTTACGGATTTGGAATAGGATACGACTGATGTATTCTTGCCTCGCGGTATGGACATGATCACTCTTTGAGTGTGAATGAGGTGAAGGACACACTGAGAGCGGTGGTGCGAATCGGCTTCGATGGAAGAGTCTACAAGACCTTCAGAGGGCCGAAAGCAGCAGAACGATTTGCAAACGAGGTGGAAATTCTCAAATATCTGGCCGAAAAGAAGTGTCCATTTGTTCCGGCTCTGTTGGACGCCGACCCCGTAAAATTGCGTATTGTGACCACTAGCTGCGGAAGCCGGGTGGATTATTTGGACTCCGAACGGATGGCTGAGCTTTTTACTGAGCTGGAACGATATGGCGTCCGGCATGAGGACCAAGCGATGCGAAATGTGACTTATCGCCAATCGGACGGTCGTTTCTGCTTGATCGATTTTGAATTTGCTAAGATTCTGGAACAGAGTTCGAATGATGCAGCCGACAAATAGCGTGCCGGCAACGAAAAAGTGTCTTCAATGGTCTGCGGAGACCGATCGCGGCAAAATCCGTACCAACAACGAGGATTCATTTCTTTGCATACAATTTGACGCTCGGGAAGTGCGCTACCTGGGCAAAACCGGGCAGGAAGCGCTGGACACTACTGATTATGTTTTCGCCGTTAGCGATGGGATGGGGGGCGCATTAGCAGGCGAGTATGCCAGCCGTATAGCGGTCGAAAAAATTACTCTGCTGTTACCCAACTCATTTCGGCATTCGGTAACAGGATTTTCCATCGGATTCCAAGATGTCTTAACAGAATTGTTCACAGAGATCCATCGAGCTCTTCTCTATCTGGGCCAGAGCTATGCGGAATGCGCGGGGATGGGCACCACCCTAAGTTTATGCTGGTTTACCCCCACCGCACTCTATTTTGCCCACATTGGTGATAGCCGCATTTATTACCTCCCAGCAGGGGGGGGCGTCCAGATCCGCCAGTTGACGCACGATGACACTCATGTGGGTTGGCTTTTGCGGAGCGGAAAAATCACCGAGCAGCAGGCCCGAATTCATCCTTGGAGACATAGCCTTCAGCGCGTGCTTGGCTCACATCCACAATCTATGGATTTTCAACTTGGAGCTGTAAAATACGAACCGGGTGATTGTTTTGTTCTCTGTACTGACGGTTTGACGGATGGGCTCTTCGAGAGTCAGATTGTCGAACTTCTCCGACACCCCAATTCGGAGGAAAGTCAATTTGCCCCGGCTAAAAGGCTCGTTCAGGCATCCTTAATGCGATCTGGCAGGGACAACACTACAGCCGTCGTGGTCCAGGTAATTTAATCGCTGCAGTGGCTTTTTAAAACGATAGTGACTTTCCTAGTTTTGGGATAGGTTCCACATAAGAAGTTGCTTTCAGAAAGTAAATTTGGGGTCTTGATATAAACAGCTTTTGGCGAGATTGAAGGAGCGCCCGACCGCGAAGAAGCAGTCAGGCACTTTTGATGAAAATTACCGTTAAAATGTGACTTTGGTAGCGATGCCGAGTACTAGGGCGTCTCTATGCCAACCATCTCCATTTGGCCGCATGATGTATTCTAAAAAGGGTTGGGTTTCGAGCCATTTATTAATTTTCAAGCAATAATCAATTTCTAATAGTGCTTCATTAGTGCGCTGCGTATGGATATGTTTCGCTCGGTTTGCAAGTATTTTATAATAGCTGTAATTTCCGTATGCAAATCCAATTCCAAAGTCATCTTTATCGCGTGTTGGAATGAGGCCCTTATAAAGTAGGCCTGCGCGTAGGAAGAATGGAAGCTCATTGTTAAATTGTGGCGCATAGCTTATCAAGCTAAACGCATAAAGGCCTTGGGGCGATAGCGCTTCTTTTATCACAGTTGCTCCACTGGATTTGTCCGCAGTTGAATTGCCTATACCCACAAAATTTGTCATGGAGCCGAGCGATTGCGAGTTTGATTCGCGATAGAGCATTTGATCAGCTTGCCAGTAGAAGCCAAACTGTCCGGGATAAGATGCGCCTAAAAATGAATGGCAGGGAAGGCCCCAGTAATAACTTCCAAATGCGTATGTCCCGGGTAGGCGTTTGCTGCCGAATTTGGGAGTGATACCGGTTTCTCCTATAAAAACGAGACCGTTTTTCTTTTTTCTTGAGAGTGCGAAATAGACTCCTCGGTTCCGCCAGTCTAGGGCATCGGGAACCGCCGCCCAGAGGCCCGCTTGGATATAAGCCCAATCGGTGGGTTGGATTTTTGTGTAGCCGCCCCATGCCCGGTAATTGCCATCAAATGGAATTCCATTTGCCACAAAGTTACCATTCCCAAAAGCGTAGTTTTGAAACAGCTTCGAAGCCGTTTGTTGTATGAAATAATCTGAAGGAGTTTGCCAACCTCCGGAGAGCGTTAAGAATTCTTTGATTCCAAATAATTCGGGCGTGACATAGGTTAAGACGATAGGCCTAATACGCCACTTCCAATAACCAGTGAAGGCGGTCGGACCAAAAGCAATGTCAGTTTGCGGAGTGTCTCGGAAATTTTCGCCGTTTTCCCACTGGATCCCCGCCTGTCCTTTGAGCCCTTGCAAACCAAACATTTTCCCAAAATCAAATTCAGCATTCAAGGTAAGGTTGTAGCAAAAAACTGAGTTGTGTCGCAAATCGTGTGTGGGAACACCGTAGTAAATTCCGGTGCTCTCGGCCTTAAACGTTAAGCCTCGATCCTCGAAGGCTGTTCGTGCTCCAAACCAATCTCCTGTGGCATATGGACCATGCCACCATTGTCCTACGGCGGACGTTGATGGATTTACTTCCGGTAACTCTGTTCGCGTTCGGTGGGCTTGGACATCATCGGCGGC
>PSRL01000166.1 GCA_003176035.1 Verrucomicrobiota bacterium | reverse complement strand
GGTCACTTTCCCCTCGGAGTCCACATTGTCCTGTGTGATCACTACGTGTCCGATGGCTTCGCCATGTTCCATTCCTCGGCGGTCCTTTCTCAGGATAACAACAAGATGGTCGCAAAAGAGGTTGAATTGATCGTTTTTGACTGTCACTCCCCCAAAAAATTCGGCGATATTGGTTTTATTGTTAAAAGTAGCTTCCTTTTCAGAAGTGACTTCAGTCTTTGAGGGAGCTTTCCCTTTGGGTTGGTCTGTCGCATCGCTATGCTCATCGAAAGAATTTAAGGATGGCATAAATGGCGACGAAGGAGATGACTGGGCATGACAGGGAGACGGTGGGGCTCCTATCAAGAGAGACAATAATAAAAGGGGAAGGACAGATGCCAAGTAGCGTACGCTCATTTACTTTCAACGCTTTTATTTTCGGAGTGCGGAGTCTGCAAATCCAAGTTTACAATAGTCATTTTAACTTTTCCTTTAAATTGTGCAAATCGCTCTTCAGTCTTCAGGATGATCGAATGCGCTAGAATGTCCAGATCCTGACGTTTGACAGTAACACCTTCATTGCCATAGAGGATGTTGGTCTGAAGATCAAAGGTGCCCGCGGGCATTTCCAAAAGTAGAGGACTCTGGTCTTTTTCAAAAAGGGTGATTTTAACACCTTTCAATGCAGCGTGATCCTCATCTGTTTTGCGCGCGATCTGAGCGTCGAGTTGCATTTCCTGAAAACCTTCTTCATTATAGTATGGAATCCGAATTCCAAGGACGTCTTCGTTCAAAGGTACCGGAATGTCGAGCTTGCGGTTTCCCGCAAATCCGGTGGTGGCACCGATAAAAATTAAAATGAACAGGTGGCTACAGGTTCTCAATGAAAGCGTTGCGAATGGATTGTAACGCGCGGAGAAGCCGAGGCAACTGACGAAGCGGGATTTGATTGGGACCATCAGAAAGAGCGTTTTTGGGATTTGGATGAGTTTCAAGGAAAATTCCGTCGCAGCCCGCCGCGACCGCTGCGCGGGCCAGAACAGGCGCTAAAATTGCGTCTCCAGAGGTACTTGTACCAGCTCCACCAGGACGTTGTACGGAATGAGTGGCATCGAAAACAACTCGATAATTCAAGTTTTGGATCCAGAAGATGGAACGCATGTCCGCAACTAGGTTATTGTAGCCAAAGGTGGTCCCTCTTTCTGTGAAAAAATAATCCCGGCATCCACCTTTTTCTAATTTCTGGGCAATGTTGGTGACTTCCCAGGGTGCTAGGAACTGGCCTTTCTTCACATTGATGATTCTTTTGGTGGCAGCGGCGGCAAGGATCAGATCGGTTTGACGGCACAGAAAGGCAGGAATCTGGAGAAGGTCGATATAGGCGGCGGCTATCTCGGCTTCAGCCGGTGAATGAACGTCCGTAGTCACCGGTGCCCCGATCGTTTTCCCAACCTCGTGCAAAACCTTGCAACCCTCCTCCACATTCGAGCCTCGGAAGGAGTGGAGGGATGAACGGTTTGCCTTATCATAAGAAGCTTTAAAAATGAAAGAAGCTCCCTCTCCCTCGCAAATTTCGTGGATTTTCCGGGCGGTTTTGAACAGAAAAGGACGAGATTCGATGACACAGGGACCCAAAATAAAAAGAAGTTCTTTTCCTCCAAGTTGTCGCTTGCCAATAGAAATAGATGCCTTCTTCATTGTTTAGGGACTTGTAGGGCAAAAAAGATTCCGTTTGCAACCTTTAGCTGCAAATCCGATCGGGCATTTTCCCGCTCAGCGGGATTTTGCGTTTTTTATGTGCGAAGATTTAACCCTCTCGATATGAGCACCGAGAGCGTTTAATTTTTCGTCGATACTTTCATAACCACGATCGATGTGATAAACCCGATTAATTTCCGTAATCCCATCCGCTTGAAGCCCGGCAAGTACTAGAGCGGCGGAAGCGCGTAAATCACTGGCCATAACGGGGGCCCCTCCGAGATGGGAAACTCCGCGGATTGCGGCTGTGGCCCCCTCCAGCTCGATGTCTGCGCCCATGCGTTTTAGCTCTGCCAAATGCATGAATCGTTGCGGAAAAATGTTATCTGTGATTTTGCTCAGGCCTTCAGTGGTACTGAGAAGTGCGCACATTTGCGCCTGCATATCGGTAGGAAAGCCGGGATGGGGCTTCGTATTGATGCTGATTGGGCGTCGTTTTCCATTGTTATTAATCGTAATTGCATCGCCAGCAATATCAATGCGAAAACCAGCTTCGCGTAAAGCGCTTGTGACACTTTGTAAATGGTCCGGCACAGTCTGCCGAATGGTTACGCCCTGTCCGGAGATAGCCGCCGCAACGAGAAAGGTACCGGCTTCGATCCGGTCAGGAATGACCTCGTGTTCCGCACCCTGAAGTTCTCTCACCCCTTCAATGATGATTCGAGAGGTGCCAGCGCCTTCAATCCGAGCACCCATTTTAATTAAAAAATTCGCAAGGTCCACCACTTCAGGTTCTTCTGCGGCTCCTTCAATGAGGGTGACCCCTTCCGCGAGTGTGGCGGCCATCATGATGTTGTCGGTACCCAGAACGGTCGAACCTTGTTTGCCTCGAAGTCGGATGGTCGTCCCTTTCAAACCAGGTGCCAAAGCTTTTACGTTTCCTTCCTGTACACGGATCGCGGCGCCCAAGCTTTCAAATCCTTTCAGATGCAGATCAATAGGTCGATCTCCGATAACACATCCGCCGGGCAAGGAAACCGTTGCTTCTCCTTCTCTGCCCAGAAGTGGACCCATGATGCAGACTGAAGCCCTCATCTTTCGCACGATATCGTAAGGAGTCTCAGTACGAATGTTTTCAGCGCGGATTCGGACTGTGCCGCTAGCTCTTTCCACTTCGCAACCCAACGAGCTCAGGATGGTGAGCATATAATGGATGTCGCTCAAATCCGGTACTCGCTGAATAGTGCAGGTATCTCGTGTTAACAATGCCGCCGCCAAAATCGGCAAAGCCGAATTTTTTGAGCCGCTAATTTTTACGCTTCCTTGAAGCGGCCTTCGACCATGTACCAGCATTTTTTCCATAAATTTTTACTTTTTTGCCGTAATAAAGCGGGGGCGGTTTTGGTAATCTTTAAAAAGGCTCACTTCACAAAAACCTCTATCAATTAGTAGGTTAAATAGGGTATTGCCTTGTTGATGTCCGATTTCCAGCCAAATTTGTCCGCCTAAGCGGAGATAATCGGGGGCGCATTGGATGAATCGGCGAAAAAGGTCCAGTCCATCGGCGCCTCCGTCCAAAGCCTCAATGGGATCGTATTGCACCTCGGGAGAGAGCGCTTCAATTTCTTGGCTTGGGATGTAGGGAAGGTTTGCGACGATTGCCTGGTAGGGATTTTTGCCTGCTGGGGGAAAAAGATCAGCTTGTTGGATTCGCACGCGCTGGCTCAGTCCGTGCTTGGCGATGTTCTCCGAAGCTAGCATGAGCGCTTCAGGGGAAAGGTCGGTGGCATCCACGCAGGCGTGAGGTAATTCCAGGGCCAATGTCGCGGCGATAATGCCTGAGCCCGTTCCGATATCCAATAAAGATATCATTTGATCCGAAGGAAGATGGGAAAGCGCCAATTCAAGGAGCTGTTCGGTCTCAGGTCTCGGAATTAATGCGCGAGAATCGCAGACAAAGCTGCGTCCATAGAACTCCACCGTGCCCAAAAGATGTTGAAGAGGAATCCTTTTACCTCTCTGTCGGACAAGATCTCGGAGTGGCAGGCGCTCGGCTTCCTGAAGCGTACGATCGAATTCCAGATACAGATCCAGTCTTTTCTTTCTTAGTACGTGAGCAAGAAGGTGTTCTGAGTTGAGTCGAGGGTTTTCCACTCCACACCTAGCCAAATACTCGGTGGCGGAGTTCAGGACTTCCAACAGGGTCATTTTAATCGGGGGGTCTACTCTAAGGTAGCACTCTGGAGTCTTTCCTCAAGGTCTTGCGTTTGGAGCGCTTCAATAAGTTCTTGAATATCTCCTTCGACAAAACGGTCGAGATTATAAAGGGTCAGACATATCCGGTGGTCAGTAACCCGATTTTGGGGGAAATTGTAAGTCCGTATTTTTTCTTCTCTACCACCGCTTCCTATGAGGTTTCTGCGGTGGGCCGAGTACTTTTCTTCTTCTTCGCGCCGCTTTTCTTCCAAAAGTCGTGTCCGAAGGATTTGCAAGGCGCGCTCTTTGTTTTGTTGCTGGCTTCTGCCATCTTGACAGCGCACGATCTTACCTGTCGGGAAGTGCAGTATTTGGACGGCTGAGTCTGTGGTATTCACTCCTTGTCCTCCCGGACCGCCTGCGCGGCAAACTTCGATGCGAAGATCCTGAGGACGGATTTCAATGTCAATCTCTTGAGCTTCCGGTAATACCGCTACGGTGGCAGTGGAGGTGTGAATACGCCCTTGAGCTTCCGTAGCCGGTACTCTTTGGACCCGATGGACGCCGCTTTCATACTGAAGGCGACGAAAGACCTCTTCCCCAGAGACTCTGAAAACAGCTTCTTTGATCCCCCCCAGCTCGCTTTCACTAATATCCATGGTTTCTACCTTTAAACCATGCGCTTCCGCATAACGGCAATACATTCGATAGAGGTCCGCCGCAAACAGAGCTGCCTCCAGCCCACCGGTGCCGGCGCGGATTTCCACGATTGCGTCCCGATCTTCACCGGGAGAGGGGGGGAGGAGATCAAGTAAAATCTCTCGTTCAAGACGCTGCGCCTCGGTTTCCAAACTTGGAATTTCTGCAGTAGCCAAGGCTGCCATTTCGACATCTGCCCCCTCAGCTAGCTCGCGATTTTCAACCAGGTGCTTCCGGATGATCGCAAGCGATCGCCAGGTTTCCACCAACCGCTTGGTTCGAGCGTGTTCCCGCAAGACTTCTCTGGCGCGGGCTGCATTCTCAAACAGTCCTTCCTCTCCAAGTGCTTTTTCTAATTCAGCAAGGCGGACAGTCTTTTTCTCAATGAGCGGATGGAGGTCCATGAACAAATAATGACTCCAATAGAAAGACAACGGCTCCTAAATGAGCAGCATCCCAAATGGAGTTTCCTATGCGGATTAATCCACTTATCTACCTAATAAGCAAATGGATAATGAATTTGAAACGCTTCAAAAATCTCTCTGCCACATTCTCAGGAATGCGGCTCACAAGGGAGGATATCAGGCTTTAATTTTTTTGAGCTTAGGTGGGCGAGTGGCGCGGACGCTGCCATAACGGCGAGCAAATTTTTCCACTCGACCTGCTGTATCTACAAACTTTTGTTCCCCAGTGAAGAACGGATGACATGCGGCACAGATACCGATTTTGATGTTTCTTCGGGTCGAGCGGGTTTTATAAACTGCGCCACAGGCACAGGAAATTTCTGTTTCTTCGTATTCGGGATGAATCGCGTTCTTCATAGCCAAGCCCGGGAATAATAAAGTGCCTGTGAATACGCGTCAAAATATATTTGTTTAAAAGCCCCGGATCCAGTGGGCCGAAAGTCTGTAATTCGAGTACTCTTGTTTGCATCCCCTCTCAGCGTACCCCTTCTCCCGCAGAGCCTTGCTCTCATTGGTATATAGCTGATGCTTCGCGAGTTTCGTAAGGGCCGCTCTCTCATAATTACAGAGATGATTTCAACTGGCAGGAATTTTCCCCAGGACAACAAATGATTTAGCTCATCCTGCGGTGTCGGAGAAAAAAAACTTCCAATCCTTCCACGAACTGACAGTTACCCTTAATTTGAACGAACAAACATGGGTTTACCCTTTCAACATGCTTTGGAGGAAATTCGGCTGATTCAGTTTCGCTGTTTTGAGTCGTTGGTTTTTCGTCCCGATAACCATTTCAATCTGATTGTCGGTCCCAATGCACAGGGAAAAACGAGTCTTTTGGAAGCGATCTGTGTGCTTCTGCGATTACAATCTCCTCGGACTTCGATATTCACTCCGCTCATTTCCCATGGGCGCGGTGGATTTAGTCTGGAGGGAACCTGCTCGGGACGTCACCTTCAAGTGCGCTATGAAATGGGTGTCCGCAAGCTTCGTGTAGATTCCGTGGAGCAGAAGTCGCCCCGTACGTATCTTTCTGTGGGACGAGTGGCATGGTTTGCAAATTCCGATGGCGAATTAATCCGAGGTGGAAGCGGCACCAGACGGCGGTATCTCGATTTTATGGGTTCACAAATAGACCCGAATTATATGCCACATTTGCGGGCCTATGAACGCGCTTGGAGATCTCGCAACTTCCTCTTAAAGGAGGGAGCCGCCGGCAAGGAAATCCATGCCTTTGATAAACCGCTCGTTACATCCGGAGAAGCTTTGGCCACCTGCCGTCAGGCAATTGTCGATGCCCTGAAACCCCTATTTTCCCAGGCGGTGAAAGAAATTTCCGGAAAGGAAGAGGCTGTAACCCTGCACTACGAGCGAGGTTTTCAATCGGACTTCCATCAGGAGCTGTTGGCAAGCGAATCTGAGGAACGTCGCTTTCGGCATACTCTTGTGGGAGTTCATCGTGACGAACTTCGGCTCTTATTGGGTGGTGAACCGGCAGTCACATTTGCTTCTGAAGGGCAGCAACGAACCATTGCTCTCTCCTTGAAACTAGCCCAAGTACGATTGTTAACCGAACAAACAAACGCTGCTCCAATTCTTTTGTTGGACGATATTTTCGGGGAGCTTGATGCCGAGAGAAGACGCCGATTGCTTGAAAATCTTCCGAAAGAGGCGCAAAAGATCCTAACAACGACTGACTTGAGGGCGAATTTCGGCGATATTTCGGATATCGCTATCTTCGAAATTGCGCAAAATCAACTTTACCGGAAAAAATGAATACGACGGTAACCGAGGAAACGCTAGCCCTTCTCACTTTGAATTCAGTACCGGGCCTGGGCCCGGTGCGAATCGGTCGGCTTTTAAAGCTTTTTTCGTCAGCTTCCGAAGTTCTGCGAGCAAGTGCTTCTACTCTCAGCAAGGTGGAAGGCATTGGAAAGCAACTTTGCGAGGCGGTTTTAAAAGCCAGAAAAAATTGTGACCCGGAAGTTGAATGGAAACGGATCGAGGCTTTTGGTGCAAAAGTCTTGCCAATAACAACCCCGGAATATCCTCCTCTCCTTCGTCACATAACCGCCCCCCCGCCAGTACTCTATGTGTGGGGAAACCTGCGGCATCAACCTGCCATTGCCGTGGTCGGGACACGCAATTCCACCTCCTACGGCATCGAATGCGCAAAAAAACTCTCATTTCAATTGGCTTACTCCGGCGTCACTATCGTCAGTGGTCTGGCTCGTGGGATAGATTCTTTTGCACATCAGGGGGCACTCGCTGCTCAAGGACAAACGATAGCGGTTCTTGGCAGTGGTTTCTGCAAGCTCTATCCGCCGGAAAATCAAACCTTGGCCGAAAGAATTGCATCCTCTGGAGCTGTCATCTCCGAACTGCCCATGCTCGCTGCTGCCAATCGGCAGACATTCCCCGCGAGAAATCGCATCATCAGCGGGCTTTCACTCGGCGTTTTGGTCGTGGAAGCAGGCGCTAAAAGCGGGGCTCTTTTAACCGCCTATGCGGCAGTCGATCAGGGACGTTCCGTCTATGCCATTCCCGGTAGGATGGACCGCTCTACCAGCGCGGGCTCCAACGCACTCCTGAAACAGGGTGCGAAACTCGTTACTTGTGCCCAAGATATCCTGGATGATTTTTCTCTTCTTTTCCGAGAGCCTCCAGCTTTAGCTCGCCCCTCGGACCCACCAGCCGACTTATCGCCGGAACAAAAAAAAATCTTTTCCTTGCTGGGCGGGGAACCCTTGCATTTGGATGCTGTGGCAGCTCAAGCAAAACTACCGGTTGCATTAGTTTCTTCAACCTTATTAAGTTTAGAACTGGCGGGCTGGGTACGGCAGCTTGCTGGACGCCACTTCATAAAAAGATTCGTAACTGATAATACTTGAATGTACAGATCTTCGAAAAATTACAACAAAGTACAAACAGAGGAGCCGAGAGGTTCGTACTTCGGATAGCTACATCAAATGGGAAAAAGTCTTGTTATTGCGGAAAAGCCCAGTGTCGCGGCCGATTTGGCACGTGCTTTGGGTAAGCTTCCTAAGAAAGACGATTATTTCGAGAGCGATCAGTTTGTGATCACCTCGGCAATTGGGCATCTGGTGGAACTGTGCCTCCCGAGCGATCTGGAGAAGAAGCGGGGGAAGTGGAGCTTTGCAAATCTTCCTATCATTCCTCCCCGTTTTGAGCTGAAACCAATCGAAAAAACCGCTCCTCGTTTCCGGCTCATTTGTAAGCTGCTGAAGCGGGCGGATATTGAGGAGGTGATCAATGCGTGTGATGCAGGCCGGGAAGGAGAACTGATCTTCCGATACCTCATGCAACTGGCTGCAAATAAAAAACCCGTGCGGCGACTTTGGCTCCAGTCAATGACGCCCGACGCGATTCGCGATGGGTTTCATCATTTGCGTCAGGACCAGGAAATGAGACCGCTTGGCAATGCCGCCGTTTGCCGATCCGAGAGTGATTGGCTGGTAGGAATTAACGGCACTCGGGCTATGACGGCTTTCAATTCCAAGCTTGGAGGATTTCAGTTAACGCCCGTGGGGCGTGTGCAGACGCCCACTTTGGCCATTCTTGTCGAGCGAGAAGAAAAAATCCGTTCCTTCAAGCCTAGAACTTATTTTGAAATCCATGCACAGTTTAGCTGCAAACAAGGGACGTATCCGGCTCGCTGGTTGGACCCGGCCTTTAAAAAAGGCACTGACGAAGATGATCGCGCCGAACGCCTTTGGAAAAAAGAAAAAGCCGAAGCTATCCGCCTAAAATGCGAGGGCAAACGGGGCACGGTTAACGAGGAAAAAAAACCAGCTTTTCAAAGTGCGCCGCTTTTATACGACCTCACTTCATTGCAGCGGGAGGCTAACTCACGCTTTTCTCTCAGCGCCCGCCGCACCCTTCAGATTGCTCAAGCGCTCTACGAACGTCATAAAGTTCTGACCTATCCGAGAACCGATTCCCGTTACTTGCCAAAAGATAATCTGGCTGTGGTGCACTCGACTTTGAAATCCATTGTGGATCCCGCTCTTCAAGCGCACGCTGAGAAGGCCCTGAAAAAAGGGTGGGTGAAACTGCTTGAGAGGGTCTTTAATAACGCTAAAATCACCGACCATCACGCAATCATCCCCACTCATGTTGCGCCCAAAAATTTGGACGAAACGGAAGCAAAAATTTATGACATGGTGGTGCGACGGTTCATCGCAGCATTTTATCCACAAGCCCAATTCCAGGTCACAGTTCGAATCACCCTCGTCGAGGGAGAGACCTTTCGTAGCGACGGAAAAACTATCGTGGAGCCGGGGTGGCTTGCCGTCTACGGCAGACAAAGCACAGGAG
>PSRL01000139.1 GCA_003176035.1 Verrucomicrobiota bacterium | reverse complement strand
GCAAAAAAAATTAGTGAAATTACGCAATGAAAAGAATCCCTGTTGGAGGGCAACTGATAGCACTTGCTTTTCCTCGCATTACGGAAAACGACTTGGCCTTTTTGGAAGGCTTTCGAGATGCTTCGCCCAGAGGGCGAAAATGGGAAATCGAAGTCCTGACGGGAGGGTATGAAGCGAACCTTCGAAGGCTGGCGGAAAGCAGGCAGCTTACGGCAGCGGT
This sequence comes from Verrucomicrobiota bacterium, assembly GCA_003176035.1. Lineage (GTDB taxonomy): Bacteria > Verrucomicrobiota > Verrucomicrobiia > Chthoniobacterales > Xiphinematobacteraceae > Xiphinematobacter. The sequence continues at coordinate 9,699 of PSRL01000139.1, read as the reverse complement.
CGGAGATTTTGTGAGTGAAGAATGGATTCGGGCTCTGTTTCACCAAAAAGTCAGGGTCATCCATCTAGCTGATTCTTCCCGTCTTGAATCCGCTTTAAACATTTGTCCGGATTATTTCGGGATAGCAGAGGAAGCAGCTCGGATATTGCAAAGAAATGGCTGCGGGAGCCTGGCGTTTTTAGGAATACCAGGACACTTTTCTTCAGCATGTTACGCCCACGCATTTGTACGGATGGCAAAAAATTTAGCCCTTCCGGCGACTCATTGCATGACTAATTCGCAGACTCTCATTATGGATTTTATTTGCAATTTAAAGAGGCCTGCCGGAATTTTTGCGGCATCCGACCGTCTGGCGCGAATCAGTATTGAGGCTGCGAGGCTACGCGGTATGGAAGTGCCTGGTGACATAGCGGTGATAGGGGTAGGCAACCGACGTTTGGAATCGCTCTGGGCTGGCATGGCTTTGTCCAGTTTTGAGCTTCCCAGCTATGCTCTGGGCCGCTACGCCGCCCAGCTCCTTCGTCAACTTTTTCAAAAAGAGATGAAACCCGTTCGGCAGCTTAGGAATTCCTTTCCGGGACGATGTCATGAGCGAGAAAGCAGTCTTCGCGTGAGCGGAGGAGGATTGGAAAAGGCGGTCGCTTATATTAAGTCGCACCTGGAAATTGCTGGCAACAATGTGGAATTGCTTGCACAAATAGCAGGTATGTCCCGGCGTTCATTTGAAATGGCAATGCGACGGAATTATAGGGCGTCGCCGGCGCGTTTTGTTCAAGAGCTTCGCATGCAAAAAGCGAAAAACCTGTTAACTCGGAGCAAACTAACCATTTCAGAAATTAGTCATGCCTGCGGTTACTCTGAAACGAGTGTGTTTTGCGCCGCATTCCGCCGATGGATTGGAACTAGCGCCGGAGAATTTCGCCGTCTCCATTGTGTTTTTCAACGGAAGCGCAAGGGCGCAGAGTGAAACCTGCGCTGCCTCTGAGGCGGCGGCAGAGAGGCCCTAAGCAATGCCAGGGAAGGGAGCGATTTCTTTTTGGGCGGCTTGAATAGCGGTCAAAGCAATGGTATAGACGATATCCTCAATCAGCGCTCCCCGGGAGAGATCATTGACAGGGCGTTTTAATCCTTGGAGCATAGGGCCGATGCTAATTACGTGAGCGCTTCGCTGGACCGCTTTATAAGTTGTGTTTCCGGTATTCAGGTCAGGAAAAATAAATATGGTTGCTTTGCCTGCTACTGGGCTATGGGGGGCTTTCTGCTCAGCTACTTCGGGAATTGCTGCGGCATCATATTGCAGGGGACCGTCCAATAAAAGCTTCGGATTTTTAGCTTTTGCAATAGCCGTAGCTTCGCGCACTTTTTCCACATCAGCTCCGAAACCTGATTTTCCGGTGGAATAGCTAATCATCGCGACACGGGCGGGAATCCCAAATTGGAGCGCTGATTCCGCGCTTTGGAGTGCAATGTCCGCCAAGGTTTCGGCGTCGGGATTAGGGTTGACGGCACAATCTCCGTAGATAAGGACCTGCTCCGGCAAGCACATGAAGAAGATGGAAGAGACTACCTTTGCATCAGCCCGTGTCTTGATGATTTGTAGTGCGGGCCGGATAGTGTTGGCCGAGGAATGCACGGCGCCGGAGACCAGACCGTCTACCTCTCCCAAAGCAAGCATGACGGTGCCCAGCCAAACGTTGTCCTCCAGCAGCTCGGCGGCATCCTTAGGGGTCAAGCCCTTACTTTCGCGCATTTGGACCAGAGGAGAGATGTATTTTTCGCGAATTGATGCTGCGTCCATCAATTCTACAGTATCGGGAAGATCAATTTCATGGTGCCTGGCGGCCAGGCGAATTGCTTCGGGTTTGCCCAAGAGAATGCATTGAGCAATATTGCGCTGCGCACAAATGGCAGCCGCGCGGATGGTCCGAGGTTCATCTCCCTCGGGGAGGATGATCCTTCGCGGATTTTTTTTAGCTAATTCCGTAATCCGAAAGCAAAACGCGGCGGGTGACATTCGCACTTCCACTGGCGCGGCGGTATGGTCGGCGATCCAATCGGCGTCAATGTAAGTGGAAACGAATTCCATGGTTTCACGCGCGCGCTCGATGTCGTCAATTGGTATTTCATTGCTCATCCGGCTCAAATGGGTGGCTGTTTCCCAGCTATTAGTAGGGACACGGAGTACCGGGAGGTCGGTTTCCCAAGCCGGCTTGCAGAGTTCCATGATGGTTGCGTTGAATCCGGTGTCGCCGGTTAGGATCAATCCTGCCAAGGGAATTCGGTTCAAAGCGGCCATGGCGACGCCGAGGATCACATCGCTGCGATCAGCCGGTGTAATCAAAATTGCGCCGGGGACAAAGGTATGCATCATATTCGGTACCGTCCGAGCTAGGAGGGAAATTTTCTTTGCACGCCGCGTAAATAGGGCTCCTTCATGGAGAATTTCAGCTTTTAGGTATCGACAGATGTCTACCGTACGACAGGCGGTGAGGTGGCTATTTTCAGGAATGACGCCAATGAGGCGGCAGCGATGGGAAGGCAGAAAACGGCTCTTGCTCATCCACTCCTCACGCATTTCTTGCGGACATCTTTGGGTCGAGGATGGAAAGCGGTTTATGACAAACCCAAGAATTGTTTTCTTTCCAATACCCCCAAATGGTTGAGCGGCAATTTCAATCTTATCTTCCACCTCGGCTTGCGTGATCTGAGTCGCGGAGGAAGCCAGAATAATTTCCGAGCTTAAGGCGCGAGCAAGCTGCACGTTCAATTCAACTGCGTAACTCGAATCAGCATGGGGCACGAGACCCTCAATAATTGCGACATCGGCGTCCCCGACTGATTCGTGGAAAATGCGAATGACCTTTTCCAAAAGCTCATCCCAGCGGCTCTCTCTCATGAGCTTTTCGGCGTCTTCCAAAGAAATGGGATTGGTAGGGCGAAGACTGGTAGTAGCTCGAATAAAGTGTGGAGATCTATCTGATTGGCTCTGCTCATTACCGGAGTTACCGGACTGCCCGATAGGCTTGCAGAAAGCAACTCGAATGCCTCGCTTGTCCAAAGCACGGACCAGACCAAGAGCCAAAGAGGTGAGACCACAGCCACTGTCAACAGGAGCAAGGAAAATGGTATGAGGCATTGTTAAAAAGACCTTATCAGGCGGACGGTTTCCCGAGCAATGAGGAGTTCTTCATTTGTATGGATCACCATGGCAAGCACCTTGGAATCCGAACTGGTGATGCGACCGGCGCTGCTCTCCCCGTGTTCACCGTTCAGTTTAGGATCAATAGCGGTACCTAAGATGCGGAGATGTTCCAGAGCACGCTCCCGAATCGGAGGAGAGTTTTCTCCGATCCCCCCAGTGAAAATTAGCGCATCGATACGATCAAGACCTGCCGCGGCTGCTAAAAGATGCCTGGCCAGACGATAACAAAAGGCTTCCACGGCCAAGGCCGCCCCACAATGGCCCTTGGCTTTTTCTTCCAGCAAAACGCGCATATCATTGCCCACCCCTGACAGCCCTAAAAGACCGCTTTTCTTATTAAGAACATCGGTAATTTCGGCAAGTGAGAGCCCTGTCTGTTGATGGAGAAAAAGAAGAACATTGGCGTCGATGTCCCCGCTGCGGGTCCCCATAATCAACCCTTCAAGAGGCGTAAGCCCCATACTGGTATCAACGCTTTTCCCGTTGCGGATGGCGCAGACGCTCGCACCATTTCCAAGATGTGCGGTGAGTAGCTGTAGGTCTTCAATACCGATGCCCAGAAGCCGCGACGCCTCCTGGGAAACATAACAGTGACTGGTTCCGTGAAAACCGTATTTGCGTATCCCGTATTGCTCATACCACTGTTGAGGGACAGCATACCGGTAAGCGTAAGGCGGAAGCGTTTGATGGAATGCGGTATCGAATACAGCCACCTGCGGTAAGTTCGGAAATTTTTTACGAGCGACTTGAATGGTCGTAAGATTGGCTGGGGCATGAAGCGGGGCAATGACCGCACAATCAGCAATTGCCGACTGCGCCGCATCGTCGATGACGACACTTTCGTGAAATTTCTCACCGCCGTGGACGACTCTATGTCCCACTCCTATAATTCCGAAGTCCTTCAAATAGGGAAAGATCGTATCTAAACTCTTGTGATGATCGGCAAAAGGGGTGGGGATAGTTTTTTTGCAGGCCGCGGGCAATTTTATTTGAAGCTCGGACTCTTGAGTGCCAAGGCGATCTACAATGCCAGAAAAGAGTAATCTTCCACAACTGGGTTCGACTACGGCAAATTTCAACGAACTGCTTCCGGAATTGAGAACCAATACCTTGGGCGTGCCCTCAGTTGCGGCAGTTTCTAAGAAAGGCTGATGAGGGGGCTGTTGGACAGAGAGTTCCTTTTGCATCCGTAAATTTCAAAAATATGACAAAGCCCGCTCTCATTGCCGACTTCATATTTATATATGGCGCTGTTAACAAAGTGAACGAGGGTGTAAATTGCGAGTGGAAGAAAGACAAGATTCGATAAAGAAGGCAAAATCTAATCAGGTAATTGAACCACAAGTTAGGGAACACTACAAGCGACTCGGCTATACCGTCCCGATTTGGGAGGTCTTAAAATGATCAGAATCTCTCCCCAAACCTAGAGAGGCCGACGCGAAAGCAATCATGGCGAGGATCAGGAGCGAGCAGGCTCATGGTATCTCTGCGATGCCTGCGAAACTCAATTGACGCCTTTCTGTGACAGAAGGGCTCTCGCTAAAACGCTCTAAGAGCTGCGGCCTTCACTCGGCTGCTCTCGCAGGCCGGTGTGCACTGCACTTCCCCGGAAGTAAGGCGCAATCAGGCCATCCACCAGCTGCTGGCCCTGGCGACAATATGAGAGGTTCTAATGAATATTCAAGTCCGACGAGAGTTTTGCGCTTGAAGAAAAATTCAGCAGCCCACGGCAATTTCTGCTCCAGAAAGATCTCTGTAAAAAAACAGTGTCCGGACTGCAGTAATTCACGAAAAATGGAGACACATTACTTAATTTTTCCAGCAGCTTTGAAATTGCGTTGGCCTAAAACAGATACAGATTTGATCTCCGCGCAGAAAGAATCCGCGAAGCAAGTTTCATAACTCGCGGTCGTAGAACGTACCAGTTTGGAGGGACGTCAAAAAATAGAACAAATTTACGCAGTCCCCTGGAAATACCTAAAAACATCACTACATTTAAACACCACTGTCCCGAAGTTCAGTTACCAAATCCTTTAAAATGAAGTCTAGTAATTTGCGCGCACCACACCCAGTTCAACCGGTTGATATTTCCCAGATCTTCACCGATGACATAGACGGAAATTCACTGTAGGCATGCATTCGCAATCTTGGAGAGCTGTAGTTGTCGATGGGGAAACGCTTCTTTGCGACCTATTGAGGAAAATTCTGCAAAGTGATTGGCATTTTAGTGTCGTCTACTCAGCATCGGATGCAGAAGAGGGTTTCCTCCTCTGTAGGAAAGTCAAACCACACGTTGCTATGGTTGACTTTCAGTTACCCGATGGAGGGGGCCCCGCCCTTGCAAAAAAATTAACCTTGGAATTACCGGAAACACGGATCCTTGCGGTTAGTCTGGAAACAACCCCGAAAACCATCCAGAATATGAATGAATCGGGGGTCCATGGGTTTGTGGAAAAGACACAGCCTTTGGAAGTCCTGCGCAACGCTTTGGAAGCCGTAGCGGGTGGCGGGGTGTATTTTACCCCCACCGTAATGGAGGCCAGGCGGAAGATGTCCTCCGATCCTTACGCTTTCCAAAAAATTCTGAGCGATCGAGAACAGGAAGTACTCCATCTCATTGCGCAGGGGCTGACCAGTAGACAAGTTGCCGAGAAGTTAGGTTTGAGCCCGCGCACGGTTGAAAAACACCGGCAATCTGTATGCCGAAAAACAGGCATGCTCGATTTGGCCTCTATGATTGCCTACGCAAAAAGAAACGGCATCTAGGGCACTGATAGCGAGACCCCTATAAAATGAGGCGATGCCTTGGACGGTATTGACTTATTTTGGGGAACACAGCCTGGTGCCAAAAGGGCGGCAACCCTCTGGGCGAGCAGAGAGCCCTTCTGCCGTAGGATGGTGTTGCTTAAGTTAGTCGGGTATCGCAGAGGATACCTGACCAACCTCGCTCCTGATCCTCTGTCATAATTGCTTCTCGCGCCAGCCTTCCTAGGTTTGGGATACGTTCTACTTGCTTGGAATCTTCTGGGTTGCGAGCCGACGCTCTTGATACCAGTGAGAAAAACTTTTCCACACAAGGGGTAGTAAGGAGAGGACAATGATGCCAATGACAGCAAATTCGAAGTTCTCTTTGATTATGGGAATATTCCCAAAAAACCAGCCCCCGAGTACCATAGAAAGCACCCAAGTGGTGGCACCCACGGCATTAAACAATAGGAACTTCTGATAAGACATTTTCCCCATGCCGGCGACGAATGGGACTATCGTGCGGAGAATTGGTAAAAAACGCGAAAGAATGACAGCTTTTCCCCCGTGTTTGACAAAAAATATTTCTGCACTTTCCAAATATTTTCGTTTCAAGATCAACGCATCCGGCTTGAATAGGGGTGCGCCCAACCGCCTTCCGAGGCTGTAGTTGACGACATTTCCCGTAAAGGCTGCAACTAAGAGAAGGGCAATGCAGATTTGCACACTAAAGCAACCGCGCGCCGCCAAGGCCCCTACGGTAAAAAGCAGTGCATCGCCGGGTAAAAAAGGGGTCACCACTAAGCCAGTTTCGCAAAAGACTATTACGAAAAGTAGAGCATATGCCCAAAATCCATAGTGGAGACAAACATACTCCAAATGGCGATCCACCCTGAAGAAATAATCGGAGACAAATTGAAAAAAATTCATGCAATAAGAAGAGGAGTTTCTGATTTCCCGACAAATTATCCGTCGCCCGCCAATTGGCGAACTAAAAATAATCATAACGATCAGAAATAAAATAAAATACCCGTGCTCAGAAGGAGTCGACCCACTGATGGGATGTTTCAAAATCGCGCTACGAGCAAGCGGAGGCTATTGAGTACCACAAGAAGGGTACTTCCTTCATGAGCTGCGACGCCGAAGGCAAGTGGGATTGGGTACAAGAAGGTCGTACCTATCATAAATGCAACCGTTCCTAAGGCGATGACGATATTTTGACTAATGATAGCTTTTGATTTGCGGCTCAAGAGATAAGCCAAAACAAAATTTTCCAATTTATCTTTCATTAAGACAACTTCGGCCTGTTCCAAAGCTGCATCCGAGCCGCGGGAACCCATTGCAACACCTACATCAGCGGCAGCGATGCAAGGGGCATCGTTCACACCATCCCCAATCATAGCGATCCGTGCGGAGCGAAACTGAGAACGACATGCCCGCTTCAGCTCCTCAATAGCAGCGACCTTTTCTTTGGGAAGGAGTTGAGAGCGAATTTCCTGCACGCCCACCTTCCGTCCAATCTCCTCCGCAGACTGTTGTCGATCGCCTGTCAGCATCACAGTGTGGAGGCCCAACCGATGAAGTCGTTTCAGGGTATTTTTTGATTCGGGACGGACCGCTTCTTCGAAGACAAAGCGCGCCAACGGATGAGCGCCAGCCAGCCAGACTTCGGCTCCTCGATGTCGAATTTCAACAGTTGGCCGAGTTGCTTTGACGAAATCCTGAGAACCCAAACGGTAAACGTGTCCATCCACTTCCCCTTGTAATCCTTGACCGGCAACGGACGTAAAATTGCGGATGTCAAGATGCGGACAATTTGGAAGCGCTTTGCGAAGTGCGACGGAGAGGGGGTGCTCGGAAAGAGCGGCCAAAGTGCTGGCGATCGAACGGATCCTTTCCTCATCGACTTCAAAGAATTTCGCTGTCGTAAGTTTTAATATTCCCGACGTCAGTGTTCCCGTCTTATCGAGTGCTACTGTCCTCACCGTTGCGAGTGTCTCTATCGCTGCTCCCCCGCGAAAGAGAATGCCCCGTCTCGCTCCCGTTGCTATCGCAGAAAGGATCGCTGAGGGTACTGACAGAACAAGAGCGCAGGGCGAAGCAACCACCAGCAAAGTCATTACGCGATAAAATGCACTGGGTTCCTGCTCAGTGGAAATAAAAGGATGCAGATGAAACGCGAACCACCAGATAAAAAACATTCCGAGACAAAGACCTAAAACCCCCCAAGTATAGCCTGTACCGAAACGATCAGTGAACTGTTGGCTGGGCGCTTTTAGGCTTTGGGCTTCTCGAATCAGCCTAATGATTTTTTGCAACGAACTCTCACTGGCAGGACGAATGACTCGCCCCTCCAAAGCGCCCCAAAGATTCATCGTCCCCGCCAAAGCAACATCTCCTCTCTGTTTGGAGACGGGATAGGCCTCACCTGTTAAATTCGACTCGTCACAGGCGCTTTCTCCAGAGGTTACCTCCAGATCTGCTGGAATGAGCTTCCCCGGAGTGAGAAGAACGCGCATTCCGGCGCGGAGGTCGCCTACGGGAACATTCTGTTCACCATTCTCTGTTAAAATGCGGGCGGTTTTCGGAGCGTTTCGAAATAATGAGCTGATTTCCTTTTTGGTTCGGCCCATGGCATAGTGTTCCATAGCACCGGATGCGGAAAATAAAAACAGAAGGAGAGTTCCTTCTCGCCACGCTCCGATGGCAGCAGCGCCCGCTGCCACGGCGATCATTAGGAAATGAATATCGAGTTCTTTTTTGAGAAGATGTTGCCAAGCCTCTCCCACAGCATACCAGCTGCCAAAAAAATAGGCCAGAATGTAGCAGACGAGTGCTGCTATTGAGTGGACGAAAATGTGGCTGGAAAAAAATCCTGTTAATCCGCTCAGGAAGCAACCTAGCGCAAACCAGGCTTCCCTCTTCCATCTCCGCTCATCCTCTTCGAATGGATGGTGCTCGCGGGGGGCATATTTTGGCCATTTGATGTGGCGCCAACGCCACAGGGAGATTGCAGTCATACAGATATTTTTCTCAATCAGAGCGTTTTCGCAAATTTGTTTTCTGACGATAGAGAAGTGTGAGCAAGAATTTCCGCAAAGCCGATCGCCATGGATCGAACAAATGCCATTTATATGTCCGCAGCCCGAGGCCAGGCTTTTTCAATGAAAACTCCATCCTCGTAAAGAGATATCACTTTGCGAAAGGAACGAGCTTCGGTCATTATTTGCACCATGAGCAAGAATCTGGATCCTCAAAGCCTGAAGGCATGGTCCGAAGACATTCGCCAAAAAGGCATCAAACTGGTCCTGACTAACGGCTGTTTCGATCTCTTGCATGTCGGGCATGTGCGCTATCTGGAATCTGCACGGAGTTTGGGAGACGCTTTATTGGTAGCTCTGAACTCCGATGTCTCCGTGCGTGCATTAAAAGGTGCGCAGCGGCCCGTCAATAATCAGGAAGACCGGGCGGAGGTTATCGCGGCGCTTCAATGTGTCGATTATGTGACCGTTTTTGATTCGTTACGCGTCACCGAAATCATCCGGAGAGTACGGCCAGCCGTCTATACGAAAGGAGGCGATTATGACCTCGGCACCCTAGACCCGGAGGAAGTTGAGGCATTGCAAAAGGTGGGAACCGAGATTCGGATTTTACCTCAAGTGCCCGATCGATCCACCACCAAGCTCATCGACCGATTAAAAGCGACGCGCGGCGGATAGGCACGCCATTCTCGGTATTCGCTCTCCACATCC
>PSRL01000051.1 GCA_003176035.1 Verrucomicrobiota bacterium | reverse complement strand
TGTGACCCCTCTTTCGCTCGGTATCGAAACTTTCGGTGGCTTAATGAATGTCCTGATTCCGCGAAATACGACGATTCCCTGTAAAGCAGGCGAAATGTTCACAAACGTAGTGGGTCACCAAGCCTCTTTGCGGATTTCCGTCCTTCAGGGAGAACGGGAGATGGCAGCGGACAATTGGCGTCTGGGAGAGCTTGTGGTACCCTTCACTCCGGCTCCCAAAGGGCAAGCTCGCGTGGGAGTACAATTTGAAATTGATGCCAATGGGATTCTTGACGTTCTTGTTCGAGATATTGCCAGTAATCAAGATCACCGAATCAAAATTCAAAGAGCAGTGGATGTCTCGGACGAGGCGGTTGAAAAAATGATAGCCGATTCGATTAAACATGCTTTTGAAGACATGAGAGAAAGAACTTTTGCGGAGCTTCGGTTGAAAGCCGAAGAGCTTCTTTCGGCTCTAGCTTCCGCTTATGCTCAGTTGGGAGAAGAAATTTCAGTGGAGGAACGCGGACGCTTGGATGATTTGGCCCAAGCGGTGCGCGATGCGCTGAAGGCGGAAGCCATAGAGGCCTTAAAATTGGCGGTCGTTCAATTAGATGAGGCTACCCAGCCGCTTGCAAATCAATTGTTAAACAAGTTAAGTTATAGCTAAAAAGCATTTCTTTGCGATCGCCGACCCCTAAAAGAACCCCCTTGAGCGGGTGTTTGATCTCTTTGGAGGATTATCGTCCCTTAATTGGTGACGAGGCTTGCGAGCGCATTCGCGCAAAGGCGGCTGCGCTTCGCGGTTTGCGGGTCTTGAACTTTAGCTCCACTTATTACGGTGGCGGTGTGGCGGAAACGCTCACTTCGATGACTCTCCTGATGAATAGTATCGGGATCCGTTCGGAATGGCGGATTATTCAAGGTACCCCGGATTATTTTTCAGTCACAAAAAAAATGCACAATGCCCTACAGGGAGACAGCATCAATTTTTCGGTTTTTAAGCGGAGAATTTACGAACAAGTCGTCTTCGAAAATGCAATTCGTAACCGAATTGACCATGATTTTGTGGTTGTGCATGACCCTCAGCCGCTTCCTCTTATTGAACATTATAAAAAAAATTGCCCTTGGATTTGGAGGTGCCATCTGGACCTTACCAATCCTCATCCTCGAGTCTGGTCATACCTGCGAAAATGGATAGACCATTATGACGCTGTTATTCTGAGCTGTCCGAATTACAGGCAGGCCCTCCCTCAACCGCAGCTCATATTCTGGCCCGCTATTGATCCATTTAATACTAAAAACCGGACCCTCAACCGCCGAATTACCAAGCAGCGCTTGGCCCGGCATGGCATTCCGACTGATTTGCCAATCATTGCCCAGATTTCTCGTTTTGATCCCTGGAAAGACCCCGAGGGGGTCATCGAAGCGTTTCAAATTGCTCAAAGACGAAGGGGAGCCAGAAAGGCACGTTTGGTGCTCTTAGGAAATTTTGCCACGGATGATCCCGAAGGAGCTAAAATCTTTGAATCGCTTTGTGGAAGCAGAAGCGATTCCATTCTTGTTCTTGCCAGGGGAGATGATACTTCGCTGGTCAATGCATTACAGCGGAGTGCGCAGGTGGTCCTTCAAAAGTCAACGCGGGAGGGGTTCGGTCTCACAGTTTCTGAGGCCATGTGGAAAGGAACGCCTGTAATTGGAGGCAATGTAGGCGGGATTCCACTTCAGATAGAAAATGGGGTGAACGGATTTTTGACGTCATCAATAGAGGAAACCGCTGATCGAGTGGCGGAATTGTTGAAAGACGAAAGACTTTGCCGGAAATTGGGAAAACACGGGCGCTCCACTGTAAAAAAGAAATTTCTTCTGACTCGCTATATGGAACAGTACCTGGATCTCTACCTTTCTCCACCGTCTCCCATTGAAAAATAGATGCTTTTATAATTGGAAAAGCTCGGGTTGATATTCTTCTTCTTCCGCAAATCGTACTCCCGTCCCAAGCAGGCGAATCGGCAGGCCCTTCCTATGAAAGGCATCTCCAAGCAAGGTGAGATACGTTGCCTCAGAGGGCTGAGTACACAGACACTCTTTGGTGGTCCTGCTAAAATCTGAGAATTTTACCGTGACAAATGCCTTCCGGATTTTTCTTTCGCTCGCTTTGAGCTGTACCTCTTCCTGCATTTCCTGACAAAGTTCCACGACCGCGGCCTTGCATTCTTCTAAGGTGACCAGATCCTTGGTAAATGTGGTTTCATTGCTCAGCGATTTCCTAAGGCGGAAAGGACACACCTTGCGGGTGTCGTGCCCCCGGCAGAGATGAAACAGTTCCTCCCCCCATTTGCCGAACTCGCGCGCTAGCTCAGCAAGCGTGAATTTCTGGAGATCTCGGCATGTATGAACTCCCCGGAGGGCGAATCGCTTGGCCGTCTTGGGTCCGATTCCCCAGAGACTCCCAACAGGCAGCAAGGCCATAAATTCTTCGATTTGGGGTGGCAAAATTGCAAATTGGCCGTTCGGCTTTCGCCACTCGCTGGCGATTTTAGCTAACATCTTATTTGGAGCAATGCCTGCGGATGCCGTAAGCCCCGTTTCTTTGTAAATTCGAGCACGAATTTCCTTGGCGATTTGCCAGGCGTAGCGGTCGCTATTGCTCACGTCGAGGAATGCCTCATCCAGTGAGAGCGGTTCGACGAGCGACGTATAGTGATGAAAAATCATTCGAATGTCTTGAGAAACAGCGCGGTAAAGATCAAATCTCAGGGGCAGAAAAATAAGATGAGGACAGCGCTCCCGGGCCATAAATCCCGGCATTGCCGAACGAATGCCAAACTTTCGAGCTTCGTAATTACAGGTTGTCACAATGCCGCGAGGGCTGCCACCCCCGACAGCAATAGGATGCTTTGCCAGCTCCGGACGTTCGCGCATTTCCACGGCGGCGTAAAAACAATCCATGTCCAAATGGATGATTTTTCGCATCTCTGATCGTTAACAAAGCGGGAGCAGACAGAGCGAGGAAAGATTTGGAAACGTCGCAAATCCTCGCGGAGGCACATCCATAGAGAAAAGAACATAAGATATTGCAGATAAAACAATATTGAAAAAAATGCATCCAAAGGCCATACTGTAAGCGATCGAGTATTGCTATGATGGGAATCATCGGAACAATCATTATCGGCCTCTTAGTAGGTGTAGTCGCCAAGCTCATTATGCCAGGACCTGATCCCGGACGCGGATGGATTGCCACTCTCGTTCTCGGTTTGGCCGGTTCTTTCCTTGCGAACTGGTTTGGACGAACTATGGGATGGTATTACGAAGGCCACGCGGCTGGCTTTCTCGCCTCAGTGGTCGGCGCCATCGTTCTGTTGCTGCTTTACCGGCTATTCTTGCGGATGCGCCAGAAGTAGTCTGGGTTTCCGGGAGAGCACAAAACCCTAAATGAGCGCGCCTTTGAGGTTTTTTCTTCGAGACTCTGTTTGAAAAACAAGGGGCGAAGAAATTTCATGTCCTCATCATTAAGCAACCTGTTGCTTCGGTTTGGAACCGATTTTAGGGCATCGAGGGAAAAAGCCGTCCGATCTCCTTTGCTCAGCCGATTCTTCTGTGATGAGGACCCTTTGGAAAGGCTCCATCAGTTTCGGTTTGGTGACCATCCCGGTCTCGCTTTATCCCGCAACGCGCCGAGAGGAGCTGAAGTTCAGGATGCTCCGGCGCTCCGATTTGAGTCCCATTAATTATCAGCGCATAGCGGAAGCAGATGGAAAGGAAGTTCCTTGGGAGGATGTCGTGAAGGGCTATGAGTATGAAAAAGGCAAATTCGTGGTAATTCGGGACGAGGACTTTAAGCGGGTGGATGTAGAGGCCACGCAAACGGTCAATATCATTAATTTTGTGAGCTTCAAAGAGGTGGAACCGCTGCTTTTTTATAAGCCCTATTATTTGGAAGCTGGAAAGGGGGGAGAAAAAGCTTATGTCCTATTAAGGGAAGCTCTGGCTAAAACGGGTAAGATTGCCATCGCAAAAGTCGTGATCCGAGTGCGTCAACATCTCGCTGCAATTAAGCCGCAAAAAGACGATGGCTTGATTTTGGAGCTCATGCATTTTCCGGATGAGCTTCTTGACGTTTCGAAATTTAAGCGACCCCAGAAGCAGACGGTTGGCAAGGCCGAGATGCAAATGGCCGAAGAGCTCATTAAAAGTATGACTTCCCCGTGGAAGCCAGAACTTTATCGCGATGAATATTGCGAAGTTCTCAAAAAATTAATCGTTGAAAAGGTGAAGCGCGGAGGCAAATTCCCGCCTGCGCCACAAAAGAAGCGAGAGGCGAAGAATGTAATTGACCTCGTTTCTGTCCTTCAACAAAGCATTCAAAATACGCGGAAACATCCTCAGAGAACAAAAATAATTAAATCAAAATCCCATAAAAAAGCAGCTTAGCGCATTTATGGACCCACAACGGGTGAAGCCCCCCTGCCATGAGGGTGCCGGACCCGCTAAACTTACATTTTACCCCCCCTAGGTGTCACTCGAAGAATATCGTCGAAAGAGAAATTTCAAAATTACGCGCGAACCAAAGGCCCCGGTGCAAAAAAAAGCGCGCCGCCGTTTTGTAATTCAAAAACACGCAGCCACGCATCTCCACTATGATCTTCGATTGGAGGTAGGTGGTAAGCTGAAATCATGGGCGTGCCCCAAGGGTATTCCTTATCGCCGGGGAGAAAAGCATCTTGCTGTAAAGGTGGAGGATCATCCGAGTGCTTATGCAGATTTCGAAGGTACCATCCCAAAAGGCCAGTACGGGGGAGGTACGGTGATGATCTGGGATAAAGGGTGCTATGAATCAATCTCGCCTTTAAAGGATCTTGAAAAAGGGAAATTCCATTTTCTCCTTCATGGCAAAAAAGTGAATGGGGAATGGTATTTGGTCCATTTTAGGAAAGGTGACAATGAATGGCTTCTGATCAAAGCGGGACAATCAATGAAGGCGGTGGGTAGGAAATTAGACGATCTCTCCGTTGTATCCAGTCGCACGATTAAGCAGATTGCCGCTGCGTCCGGTTCTTTTCATCCGTTCCCTTTGGAAGCCTCGCAGGATGGACAGCCCCTCAGGAAAATATATAAAAAAAAATCGAACAAAAAAAGACAAGGCTGTCCAGCATTTGTGCCACCTATGAAGGCGAAGCTGAAAAAGGCGCCACCGCCAAGGGATGGCTGGTTTTATGAGATCAAATTTGATGGATGGAGAACATTGGCTTTGAAAGGTGGCAGCGAGGTGCGGCTAGTATCCGGAAATGGCAATGATTTGAGTGACAAATTCCCGGAGATTGTGACGGCGGTGGCCCAGATACAAGCGCAAGACGCAGTTCTCGATGGAGAAATGGTAGCACTCAATAAAAAGGGGGTGTCTTCCTTTCAGCTTCTTCAGGCATATGCGCTGAGAGAAAAGCGGCCTCCGATCTTCTTTTACGTTTTTGATCTCCTTCAGCTCAATGGGGTCGACCTTAAAAATCATCCTATCGAGGAACGAAAATCGCACCTTGCAAAACTTAAGCTGCCTGCTGAAATCCGACTTTCTAGCAGTTTAGGTGTTGAGGCTGAACTTTTGCTCAGGAAAATGCGAAGGCTTCGAATGGAGGGGCTCATCGGAAAAAAGTCGAAATCACTTTATGAGTCCGGCATCCGAAGCGGTGCTTGGATTAAGTTGAAACTTGGGCAGGAGCAAGAATTCGTTATTGGCGGATACACGCTCCCTCAAGGGTCCCGTTCATTTCTCGGATCGGTGATGGTAGGTTATTACGAAGGAAAAAAACTTATTTTTGCTGGAAAAGTGGGGGCCGGATTTAATTCCCGGATGCTTCATTCCCTGTATCAACGATTGCTGGCCATCACTCAAAGTAAATGTCCCTTTTTTTATTTGACAACGGAGAGAAAACGCAGCCTCACTTCCAAAGAACTGGAGTCTTCGCGCTGGGTGAAGCCCCGGCTGGTTTGTCAGGTGAGATTTAGGGAATGGACTGATGGTGGCCGGCTTCGCCAACCGGTCTTTCTGGGACTTCGAGAAGATCAGGATGCCTCGGAAGTGACGCTTGAAAAGGTGGATGGGCAATGACACGTGTCCCGTACTCTTCGCTTACTCAAACTAACGGGCGCAGCCCGTCAGTTTTAGAAGTTGATGGAAAAAAAGTAGTCGTTAGGAACTTAAATAAAATCTTCTATCCCAAAACGGGATTTACCAAAGGGGATGTCATTAACTATTACATTAAGATATCTTCCGTTCTTTTACCCCATTTGGAATGTAGGCCAATTAGCTTAAAAAGATATCCGGAGGGTGTTACAGGTTCCTTTTTTTACGAAAAACAGTGTCCTTCGCATCGACCAAAATGGATAAAAACCGTTCGTGTTAAAAAATCAGATGGTTGCCCCATTCAATATTGCACGATTCATAACTTGGCCGCCCTAATTTGGGCTGCAAATTTAGCCGATCTGGAGATCCATACTTTTTTGCATAAGGCACCGCAACTTAAGACGCCAACTGCCATTGCCTTTGATCTCGATCCCGGTCCTCCGGCAAATATTGTCCAATGTTGTGAAGTTGCTCTCCTCATAAAAGTGATCTTAGCTTCCATAAAGTTGGAAGGATTCGCAAAAACGTCCGGTTCAAAAGGACTTCAAATCTACATACCGCTCAATACAGCGCCCGTCACCTATAAAGAAACCAATGCATTTGCACGCGGAATTGCTGAACTTCTGGAAAAGGAATTTCCCAAACAGGTGATTTCTCGGATGAAAAAGAGCCTGCGGAGAGGCAAGGTCTTTGTAGATTGGAGTCAAAACGATCAGGCAAAGACTACAGTGAATGTTTATTCGTTGCGGGCAAAAGATGCGCCCACGGTTTCGACACCCGTTACTTGGGAAGAAGTGGAAAGAACTGCAAAGAAAAAATCGATTTTGAGTTTCGAGAGTGACGAAGTGTTGGACCGAATTGAAAAACTGGGCGACCTTTTTGCTCCCGTGATTAAAATGAAGCAAAAACTTCCTCCTTTCACTTTCCTTGCACGGCGGTTTAACTCGGAGAGGGTGCAATGAGGACTCTCTTGATAGTTGATCTTCAGAACGACTTCATGCAGGGTGGTGCTTTACCGGTGCCAGGCGCCGCAGCATTGGTTCCGGTGATCAATCAGCTGCAACCTCATTTCCATTTGATTGTAGCTTGTCGTGATTGGCATCCGCCTGACCATTGTTCTTTTGCAAAAAACCACCCGGACAAAAAGCCTGGGGACTCCATTGAATGCGCAGGATATTTACAGAAGCTTTGGCCTGTTCATTGCGTCCGGAATACCCCGGGAGCTGAATTTGCTACGGGATTAGAATGCGACCGCTGGGCAAAAGTTTTTTCCAAAGGAACTGATGCGAGTATTGACAGTTACAGCGCTTTTTTTGACAATGCAAGACGCCGAAGCACCGGGTTGGCTGAATATTTCATAGCCCGGGGCATCGTCGAATTCCATGTGGTAGGTGTTGCCACCGATTATTGTGTGAAATTTTCGGTACTAGATGCTCTTGAACTTGGTTTTCAGCCTATCGTGATTTTGAATGCTACGCAGGGAATTGATTTGCAAGGGCAGGACACGGAAGAAGCTTGTGTTTCAATGAGACAAGCGGGAGCCCGGTTAGTTCCCACAGCATTTATTAACTGACTGGCTACATATTGCAAAAAATTGCCATGCGGCTACCACCGCACCGAGGTGCAGGCACGTTATTTCAACCGTGCCTTGGCATCTTCCTCGAGAAACTTCCAGATTTCATCCAAACGTGCTTCCACCTTTTGCTTCAGGCTAACCATATTTTCCCGATCGGAGAGGAACGAGTCTGATTTTGGCGTTTCCGCTGCAAAGAGATAATATTTAATCTTAGGTTCCGTACCTGAAGGACGAACAGCAACTCGACAGTGATCTTGGGTTTCAAATATCATCATGGATTCTTTTGGAATCAGATCTCCTTCGACGTCTCGAATTGTCTCTTTGGCAAAATTGCGGGCACTCATTACTTTTGATCCGGCGATGGCGGGAGGAGGATCATCGGCGTACGAGGCAACCAAATTTCTGATTTTAGTGGCACCTTCGGCACCGTCAAAAACCATTGATTTTCCGCGTTCAAAATAGACGCCGAATGTTCGAAAAATTTCGTCTAGCAGACCATGAAGTGTTGTGGATTTTTCCTTCGCAAATGCAGCTAGTTCGCCCAGCATCAGAGCGGAGCTATTTGCATCTTTGTCGCGCACAAAATCCGAGGCGCTGTAGCCGTAACTTTCTTCCCCACCAAAAACATAGTAACTGGATTCGTTTAAGCGAAGGTTGCGTGTTTTCTCTTCGCTGAGCATTGAGTAATTAGCTCGACGGTTTTGTGGAATCTGTTTCTCGTATTTACGCAATTTTGCTCCGATGTATTTGAATCCCGTCAGCGTGTCCACGCAACGGACACCGAAGTGCTCGGCGATAGCCTTTTGAAGATCGGTGGTGACAAATGTCTTCAGACAAACTGCGTGGGAGCGGTTTTTTTCGTTCAAGATGCCCAGCTCAAAGAGTTTGGTCAGCCGATACCAGAGGAGAAGCGAGCCGATCTGGTTTCCTGTAAAATGTTGCATCTTCCCATTCGCGCTCCGAGCGGCCACCCCCATACGGTCGCCATCCGGGTCGGTGCCGATCACGACATCGGCTCCTAGGTCGTCTGCTTCCTGAATGGCGAGGCTTAAAGCTTCCGGGTCCTCAGGGTTAGGAGATGTGACAGTGGGAAACTGTCCATCGGGAGTTTGCTGTGATGCCACGACCGAGAGGGCAAACCCTACATCATGAAGCAGCTTAGGGATAATGGCCATGCCCGTTCCGTGCAAAGGTGTGTAGACGATTTTTGTGAAAGGCGCTTGTCGATGGACCAATTCCTGATCCAAAATCAAGGTTTTGAGCCGTTCCAGATATGCATTGTCAATTTCCTCCCCAAGAGCAACCACTTCGCCTTCATCGTCGGGATAGGGAGCGTCCCTTGGAATGACGCGATTGATGCGGGAAATGATATTGCCCGTATGAGGCTCCATAATTTGTGCCCCATCAGACCAATAAACTTTGAATCCGCTATATTCCGGAGGATTGTGGCTGGCGGTGATGTTGATGCCGGCGGCGGCCTGTAAATATCTCACAGCAAAAGAGAGTTCGGGCGTGGACCGAGATCCCGTAAATAAAAATGCGTCACATCCTTCTTCCACAAGCACTCGGGCGCACAGTTCGGAAAAACGCCTGGAAAAATGCCGGGTATCATGTGCGATGCAGATTTTAGGTCTCTCTTCAAGGCCCTGCTGCTCAAAAAGCTCTTTGATGTGTTCCGCTAATCCCCTCGTTGCCCGCGCAATGTTAAAATCATTGATGGTATTGGTCCCCACGCAAGGGAATTGAGGGCATTCTTTGAGCGGAGAGCTGCCCCGTTCATTGCGGGTGACCAATGGGCGAATGGTTTTCCCCCGTAAACCGCCCGTGCCGAAGCCGAGAGTTCGGAAAAAGCGATCATTTAATTCCTCCCATCGTTGTTCTTTGAGGAGCTCGGTAACCGATTCACGGGTGAGTGAAGTGCAATCACTTCTTAACAAAAGATGGATGTTTTCTGCGGTGGAAGGCAACAGGTACCCTTTTTCCGCAGCTTGATCTACTCGAGAAAAAAGCAGTTTCATGGTCGGTTCCGCGTTAGCAAAATTTAGCGAGTTCGAAAAATCCTGCAGGTGGTGCAATTTTTAGCAGCTAAACAGAATTTTTGAAGGATTTTCGCAATCTACCCATTTCAGATATCATTATATTGCATTAATCTTCTATATGGCAATAACTCAATACCTCCCGTGCCTCGCTGGTGGCCGTTTGAGGGAATCAACCACAGTGCCCCTTCCCAAGAGAAGCTAGGGGGATGCTGGGTTTATACGGGGGGCTTGTGCGGGTTTTAAACTGGCGGCGACGGCTCCGGGGAGAAGATGAAGGCTCAACGGTCGTTTCGATTTCAGAAACCAAATCGTGCTCAAAATATTCTCAGCATAGAAGTCGCAGCTCATGCGTTTCCCAGAGTAGCCTGTCGCCGGCGCTTGCGAGATGAATAGCTTGCGCTGAATGGCAGTCCGGGCAACCTCACGATTGATCAGGAGCTTTGGGACCTCAGCGCTTTATTTGCAATTTTTCAATGTGAAAATTTGGTTTTAAAGCGCCCGCCACGTATTAGAACGCACCACGCCAAATCTCTCGCCATGTATCTTACCTGAAATCCATTCGGGAGCTGCCGAAGTAGGTGCCTCTGAAATAATTGCTCATTACATTTAATGAACTCACGCAGATTATATTATATGACTCCTTTGCTATGGCATTTAGTACCTATTAAAAACTCAAAGAAATGAGGCGTATCGGCTGAAATCCGGAAGAAAATATTGTAAATTACTCTATGCACGTATCGATTGCGGATCCGACTACGAATACAATTATACCTGACGACAAGAGAGCTGGCAGTGTTGGGCAGGGTGGCAATCATGGACATTTTAGCGCTAGTGCTGTTACGGCGTCTCCACCCATGCGTACTAGATCCACATCCCCCCTGGGGGAGGGAGTTGCTTCAACAGAGCATGGAACCACTGCACTTCCAAGAACCACTGCTAATTTGGCATCTGCTCAAACCTTTGAAGATATTGTAACGCTGCTCATTCAAAAGGAGAAGGAGAACAAAGATGAGTTCACGCGCGATGAAAATATGCTGAACTTTTTGTGCAACAGGATGGCTCAAGAAGATGATAAAGAATATATTACCACATTTAAAGCGGATGTGGAGGACGCTCTGGTTAAGAGATTAAAGAAAAAATATGCAAACAAACAGAGCAAAAACGGACAGATAATAAATAAAGGGGAAATACATAAATTTGTCACAGGGATAGTGGAATTACTTAAAGCTAGGCGCTATCAAGAACTTGGCATTCGAGGCAAGAGCGATCACTATTCAACAGGTTTAAAAAAACTTCAGGATGTTGCTATTCCCGAACTGGCGGAGCTTGGGCAGAAAATCGTGGAAAAGATAAATTCTGGCATGGAAGAGAAAGGGATCGAGCTTGGATCGCCAAACGCGGAACCGATTCAGAATGTATTCAGGAACGCAACCGTACAGGCACCCAAGGAGATGACAGCAAAGCAAGCAAAATTGACAGAATTGAAGAAGAAATGGGAGGAAGGAGGTCCGCAAGAAACTCCCTTTAAATTTTATTTTCCAATACATGCACTTATGGCGGCTCACTTGGATGCAAATGACGGGGTGAATTTCTATGGATTGAACCTTTGGCTAACTAACGAGTCCCGATTATGCAAATCGCCCATGTACAAAAAGTTAAAAGACATTCGAGGGCATATCGATGATCTTTTACGTGAATATTTAGGTGCTTGGAAAAAATTGGGTTATATGGAAGAACGAATTACTCTGGGAGCTAATATTATCAAATTATATGAGGACCTTTCCAAAGAGAAGAGTAGTAAAAGATGTAAAATTGATAAAGAATACAAGAGCTTAGTTAAGCAGGTAAAAGATGATATGATTTTCCTTAAGTATAATCATGAAGATTTTAAAATATACCTCCAAAAAGTGTTGACCGATATTAATTCAAAAGCCATTACGCTTAGGGACAAAATATCAAGTTATCGAGATGACCTTACAAGGCATGCCGTATTAAATGCGGACTATCAGCAGGCCTTTAACGAAAGGGAGGAAATTATTCGGGCCGCCTATTTGCCTCTAAGAAAGTTTATGCAAAATCTTTGGGAAGCAAATCAGGGTAACCTTCCAGTGGACGTTGATAAAGAGACTGAAGAGAAAATCATCAGCTTAGTGCATAAACTGGACCAGGCCGTAAAAGAAGCTGCAAATGGGGCATCGGTTTTAAGGGCTGCTGGCAAGACTGAGCCGCTACCGCCTCCGGAAGTAGCACTTTCTTTTCAGGGGCGAGGTGGGGAGCAAAAGCCCCAATGCAATGGTGTTTCGGCTGGAGGAGATATGCCTCCTTCTGCTAAAGACATAATTAAACCAATCACTAGGCCTGATGATGCTGCGCCCCTCTCCCCGGTGGATCCCTCTTCTCCTGAGGAAAAACCGGTGCGGCAACCGAAAAAATCCTTTTTCGCAAAAAAGCAAGCGAAAGTTGCACTGGGATTGATTGGCGTAGGAGTCTTGGTGACCCTTCTGGCTGCCATACCTGGTATACAAGTCACTTTTGTTGCGCTTGCTGTTATAAGCGGATTGGCGATAATTTTAGTAGCATCCTGCCTACTCTTTCAAGCTGCAAAGAAAGATGATCGTAAAGCTGCAAAAAGAAATGATCGCTCAAACGCTGAATATGGAGGATTCTTTCGCAGATTGCGTTTTCCAGCTCGAAAAAGCCGAGAGACTGTACCGATAAATCTGAAGATGAGTCCGCAACCGCAATCGTAGTGAAAAGGGACTGCCTTTTTGCCCCAGGTCCGGCAGATGCCGGACCTGGCAACAGTATGTAACTATTTAATTAAAAATTCTCTAGTTTATGACTTACGAGCTACTGAGTAGATCCGAGAAAGACAGTTTGCCAATCCACAGCTGGCTGGCGATTCGGAAATGAGGATGGCAGATCCGTGTTGAGAGGTCCTTGGAAAGGGCGGTTTCCACGAGGCCGCTTCTAAAATGGTGAGATCCATTGCAGTCATCCAGACATTCAAAATAGTGCTGGGTGTGAGCGGGGCGCCGTTAGCAATATTTTGTTGTTGCCAGGTAGAAGAAGCTTGCTGTGCATAAGAAATGGCCAAAATGCCGCCTGATCGGAGCACTCGGCACAATTCTTTCAAGGCCGTTATGGGATGTTCTAATATTTCCAAGAGGTCATGCGAATAGATGATATCAAATGTTTCATTTTGAAATGGGAGCTGATAACCGTTTCCGGTATGGAAACGTGCATTTACCAATTCGCGACCAAATGCAAGTTGTTCGGCCCCCCTGGTGTCATGGACATCGATTCCTGTGACATGGCCAGGGAAAAGAACATCGGCAAGTTCTAATGTGGCAATTCCCGTGCCACATCCATAATCCAATAAGTCTTGTCCTCGTTCCAAATAAGGGAAGAGGAATTGAGGTGTCGACGAAAGCGAATTGTCCTGATCATCAGTGTATTCAGACGCCGATTGCCTTCCGGTTGTTTTGTTCATATTTTTCCGCGAGGTTGAGGCTGGACCGGCTGCGGAAAAATGAATCCCACGACCGGCTTGGCCGTGGGTTGATGGGAAGTTTGCTTACGCAACCCAATACACCACGGCCTCTCCGAGAATAACGGAGAAGACCTTGGCGACGAGGGCTACTTGAGCAAAATGATTCACTGGGGGAGAACTTAATGAGTTTGCAACCAAAGGCAAGCATTTTTCAATTCAAGTGATCAACTACAGCCCGTTAAACGACTTGAGCGGCGTCATTCTGCTTTCGAATCAAAATATATCCGCAGCTGAGTGGCTAATTTTTCCCCGATGCCAGGAAGGGCTGCAATCTCCTCTATTTTTGCTTTTTTCAACCGGGCGACGGACCCAAATTTTTCCAAAAGAATTTTTTTTCGGGCTTCGCTGACACCTGGAACTTCGTCCAAAACACTCTCCGTCATACGTCGTTTGAGTAGAAGACTATGGTAAGCATTAGCAAATCGGTGGGCTTCATCTCGAATCCTCTGCAATAGCCGTAAAGCTCCTGAGTGTTCAGGCAGCCGAAGAGGATGAAGGATATTGGGCACATAGACTTCTTCAAATTCTTTGGCGAGGCCTATGATCGGAATTTCGTAAAGTTCGAGTTTCTGCAATTCCGCACAGGCCATATTGAGCTGGCCGCGTCCACCATCCACTATAATCAAATCCGGAAGAAGCAGCTGATTTGAGGCGGAGCGTTTGATTTGTTCTAAAGGTGTTTCTTGACTAAATTCGCAAGTTCCTGCTGCTTCTCGCAAGGCTCGGGAATATCTTCGTCGGACGACCTCAGCCATGCTTGCGAAGTCATTTTGATGGGGGACTCCCCGAATTCTATAGCGCCGATAGCTGGCACGGTCCGCAACGCCCTCCCTAAATCGAACCATGGATGCTACGATGTGCGTGGAGGTGATATTGGAAATATCAAAGCATTCCATGATGTGGGGAATGCGATCGAGTTTCAAAGCTTCCTTAAGGGCGAGAAGATCTTCTTCGGGACGAAGCACGGTGGGGAGGGACTTGCGGGTGAAGCGGGTCATTGGACGTGCGGTTGTTTCTAAATCTCGAAGGAGATCTCGCAGTTGAGCTGCTTTTTCAAAATCCAGGCGTTCGGAAGCGCGTTCCATTTCTTCTCGGACGGACTTGGTCATCTCCTTGCTTTGACCTTCAAGAAATTCGCAAGCCGCTTGGACACTTGCTTGGTAGGCTTCTTGGCTGATTTTGTAGATGCAAGGCGCCGAGCAATTTTTAATGATGTGGTCGAGGCAGTGTTTGAAATCCCGCTCGGTGGGCAACCGGGGGCGGCATGCTCGAATGCCGAATTTTTTGCGGATTGCATTCAGGGTGGATCTGAGCGCCCCGCTGTGGGCGAAGGGTCCGAAATAGCGCGCACCGTCTTCCTTGCGTAAGCGCGTGAGTTGAAAACGAGGGAAGGGTTCCCGGGGGTCTACTCGCACTAGAAGGAAGCGTTTGTCATCGCGAAAACTAATATTATATTTTGGTCGGAATTCTTTGATGAGGCGCCCTTCATAGAGGACTGCCTCGGCTTCGCTTCGCACCACATGCCACTCCAGGTCCCAAATGCTATCGATCAGGGCTTTGGTTTTGGGATCGCCGGTAGTTTTGCGAGAGGGGAGAAAGTAATAGGAGAGTCGGTTTTTGAGATTCCGAGCTTTTCCGATGTAAATCACTCGTTTCAAACGGTCTCTCATGAGATAGACACCGGGCTTGTGGGGGATGTCCCGGATCTTTTCTGTTAAGTCTGGGCGCGCTTGAGTCATCGAGGGTGTTTACTAACTGACGTTTTGCTCTTAAAGTCTCTCCTTTTGCATCATTTTGTTTAATGATAACACAGATGGCAAACGTTCTGCGACTTGCTTCGGGGCGTGGGATTGCTAGTATGGGATCTTAATGAAATATTCGAGAGAATTTGCCGACTTGCGGTATCGGAGGGGTAGCGCATGGAAAGCTTTGGCCCTCGGGGCGCTTTATTTTTTGTTTCCATGTGGTGTGTGGGCTCAGGCCGTTCCTGTATTTCGAGCTAAGAATCCCAGCCTTTGGGAAGCCCTGCATGCCGGTGGATTTGTCATGATCCCGCTTGCTGTGCTTTCCATTCTCACACTAGGTCTCATTCTCATCTATCTTTTTGCGCTGAGGAAAAGGAATATTGTAAGTGAGCGTTTTATGCATACGGCGGATGCCCTCATTCGAAAGCAGGATCATTTGGGCCTCTTGGCAATCACCAATCGTCATAATGAATCCATTGCCAGAGTGATACAGCGTGTTCTTGAGTTTCTTACTCAATATCCGGGCGCGTCGACAGCTGAGGCGCGCGAAATAGCGGAAACTGAGGGCAGCCGCCAGGTTGCTGCCTTAAATCAGCAAGTCATTTTCCTTGCCGATATCGGTACCCTTGCTCCGATGTTGGGGCTCTTGGGCACGATTTTTGGTATGATTAAATCCTTTGGGGCAGTGGCGGGAAGTGCAGCCTCCGCGCGAGCTACATTCCTTGCTCAAGGAATTGCCGAGGCTTTGATTGCGACCGCGACAGGATTGATTATCGGAATTGTGGCCATGGCAGCTTACTCCTACTTTCGTGGCCGCGTCCAGGCGCTGACTTCAGAGTTAGAGGGGGCATCGACGCAGCTGCTGGCCACATTGGTAGCGCATCGCTCTTCTCATTCTTCGTAATGAAAACGGCCGGCACGTGTTTAATAATCGCCTACTGGACAGCGATTTTTTCATTGCCGGCCATGAATTCTCTTTTTGCCGAGCCGGAGGTGCGACGTGCTTTTCCGCAGGCGGCAGCTGGTATGGATTCCGCTGAGCAAAACACAC
>PSRL01000021.1 GCA_003176035.1 Verrucomicrobiota bacterium | reverse complement strand
GTGGGCCAAGCCCAGCTTAGTTGGTAGAGAGTCAGCTGCGTGTTTTAGGGTGATGTAGCGGGTGCCAAAATTCCAACGTGGATCACTCAGATCCGTGTATGGCCAAAGAATCATCTTTCGATTGGGTAAAAGGTCATGAGGGTGCTCCCCGAGAGGGGGCTGGGGGATGATTTCCAGACCTCCAGGGGCCATGACGGTGAGAGCCCATGGTGAGAGCATGAGATCTGTTTTCCCTTCATTAATTATAGAGTGACGGACCATGACATGAGACGATTCTTCCAATTTCAAAGCGATTTCCTTGCGGATTTTGATAGGTTCTGTCTGATAACTGGTGAGCAGAATCTCGCCTCCTGGAGATTCCGAAAAGGTGATAGGGACGTTATCGATGTGATAAGTGATGGCCAAATCTTCCGGAGCTGTCCAAAGACGGTGCCCTCCACGGATGCGCCACTGGGTTTCTTCCGATTTCCCCAATTGTTCCGGATACTGCTTGAAGACGTTTTTTCCCCGATGATGACGATAGGAAAGAATTCGCGGGCCCACTTCTAAAGTGATCATCAGTTCGACCACGTCATTAAAGAGTCGAAGAGTCTCTTTCCAGCCAGCGTAAGAAATAATCTCGGTGTGCATTTTTAGAAAAAAATAAGTGAAATTAGGAATTTGAGCTTAAAAAAGCGGCTGAAGCCTGTCCATAGACACCTACTAAAGAAATGAGCGCGGATGAAACTTGACCATGGCGAATCAGCGCCTCTCCCAGAACAATATGCCCAAGACTGGAGGCGGCAAAGGATTCTCCTAATTCATTCTTCGGATGTAGAAGCTCAGCGGTCGGCCACAGCTGCGCCACCGCGGCGCGTTCATTTGTTTTCAGAATGCTTCCCAAAGCGGATGTGAATATGATGTCCGGATTTTTGCCATTTGCGGTCTCTTCAAACAGTTTGCGAAGAGAGGGAAGTAATCGAGGACCTTTTCGAAAAACCATTCCGGGATGTCCGTGAATGATACTACCTTTCGGATATGGGCCAACTAGAATGGCGGCGGCAGCGTCTGAAAACGCCGAAGTGCCGGGATATTGTTGTCTGAAGCGAAATAAATCATAAGCACTTTGTAGCAAAGGGTGCGTTTCCTCAGCAGCCACAAGAAGACATTGTTCGCAGATTCCTGCATCTAACCATTCCTCCGCAATGCGAAGTGCCCCACCAACGGCGGAAGAATCTCCCACTAGCGAAGTCAACATGCCGTCGATGCCCAAGTTTGCGGCAATGTGACTGGGACAGGCATTATATACAGTCTCAGGAAAATAAATTGGGCTGCCGGCTGCCGTGCCGTCTTTTGCGATATCTTCAAAAAAGCGAACCGTGTGACAAATGCCGCCGTGCGTAGAGAGAAAAATCAAAGCAGTCCGGCGAGCCTCTTCCGCTGTCCATTCTTTGTCCGCATCCGCAATCGCATCTTGAACAGCCGCCCAAGCAAATTGAGAAAGACGGCCTGCCCGGCGGAAACGCGGGTCATTACGGTTCACAATCGGTGAGCTTTCGAAGTTTTTTTGGTGCCGGATTACCTTGATGAGTTCAGCGAGGTTACGCGCCTGGGGAGAGGCCCAACCTATGCCTTGAATATGGACACTCATAGTTTTGTCAGACCTTTTGTAAGGCAATACATGCATTGGCACCACCGAAGCCGAAGGAATTACTTAAGACACGTCGGATGGAAGCCGGTCGTGAAGAGTTCACAACGAGGTTTAAAGCTTTTTCTTTTTGACGAAGATTGATGTTTGGGGGCAAAAAGTTACCTTCCAGCGCATGCAGACAAAATGCGGCTTCAATTGCACCCGCCGCCCCCAATGCATGTCCCATCATGGCCTTGGTGCTGCTGACAGGAACGTCCGGCAGAAAGTCTAGAAGAGCCTGGCCTTCACTGGCGTCATTCTGAAGGGTGCCGGTGCCGTGCGCATTGATATAATCTATGGATTGCGGGGAAAAATCCGCATCCGCAAGCGCCCTCCGGATAGCTAACCGGACCATCGCACCGGTGGGCTCCGGTTGAGTCAGATGGTGGTTATCTGAAGCAACCCCATAACCGGCGATTTCAGCCAGTATGGGGGTGCCGCGGTGTGCGGCTTCTTCCAAGTCTTCCAGGAAAAAAACAGCAGCGCCTTCTCCCAGCACAAGTCCCGTACGCGCAGCGTCGAAAGGTCGGCATTTTTCAGGAGTCATAATTTTAAGACTTTCGAAACCAGCAAAAACTAATTGCGAGAAGGCGTCATAAGCACCGCAAAGGACACGGCGATAACGACCCGAACGTATGGCCCAGGATGCCAGCCCGATGGCATTGGTTCCGGAGGCACAGGCATTGGATATCAGATACGAGGGAAGATTCCAACCTAGGGAGAGCAGGGCATCCTGCACCGGCTGCATGGGTAAATAACTCGCCAAGCGTGCGGGCGAGTGCCGTTGTGAGTGGGCGTGTTGGCGAAAAAATTCTTCTCCGAAGGACATGCCTCCGCAGGTCGTGGCCATAAAGCAGATTTCCGGTTTGAAGGAAGGGTGCAGTGCATGTGCCTCCTGCAGTACAGTGAATAACATTCGCGTTGCCCGGTGCCACCGTCGTGAACCCGCTGGTGCTAGTTGGGCGTCATCAACTTGACCCGCTGTGGTGCATTGACATCGGGAAGTGTCGAAAGAATGAATCGGAGAAATATGGTCTTCTCCATGGAGGAGGGCGTCATGAATAGCTCGCCAACCGATTCCTAAGGGACAAACGCAGCCGCAGGCAGTGATGGCAACTCGGCGGGGGACAGAAAATCGAGGCGAAAAGATCACAAACCTGAGGAAATATGTGGTTGGCTGGTGACTATATCATGCATCTTGCAACTGTAGAACCGACAATCGCTTTTTTTGCCTTAACATCACCTTGTAATCCACACTAACAGACGTGTTAACACTATTCGTTCATCCAAAGTGGAACTAATTAATAATCGATTTGTTTCCAGGCACTTTGATAATGCTGATTTTAATTCAGGCAGAGAATAACGAGCGCAATTCATGGCTGCTCTGCCTAAAACATAGGCACTTACGGTTCCATCTTTTTTTTTCGGGAGATGCGCGACGCTTTCGCTCGGAAGCCGCGCAAGCCAGTTTGCAAAGGCTCCGGCGTGCGAAAGCGAGAGAGGGGCGTGAGGCTCAATGAGATCCTTGACAATAAGTAAATTACGGAGAGTTGGTATAATGGCTGCCAAGAGGATTCCGATAGCGCGTTCACCTTGGAAAAACAGCTGCTGCAACGATTCCAGGCAGTGTGAGGTGTTTCTGGTGAGCAGGGCATTAGAAAGATCAAAGATATCACTTTCTCGGGTGGTGGGGACTAGTTCGCGAACGAGACCCTCTGTGATAAAAGTGTCAGTCTTTTGAGAAGAAAGGGCGATGGACAGTTTTTCAAATTCTAATTCCGCTTGCCGTGTATCGGCTCCAATGCGGATGGTTAATAGATCCAAGGCCGAAGCAGTAAATTTCAGACCGTGTTGTTCCGCTTTTTTGCCAAGCCAATCAGAAATATCCGCATCGGTGGCGTTCCATCCAAAGCGAGGTTTGTCGCAAACCTTTACTTCGGCTAATTTGGATATTGCCTTATAAAAAGTCCGTCGCTTATCCGCTTCCGGTGCACTGAGAAGGAAAATGATGTTTTCAGGTAGGCCTTTTTCCAGCAGAGATTGTAATTTTTCCCACGCGGAGCCTACCGCTTCGGAACGCCCGATTACGGAATCAGTCAGTATTGAAACATTCTTGAGCCAAACCAATTTGGTTGCCTGAAAAAAGGGAAAGGTCAGGAGAGCTTGAATGGTGCTCAAAATGCATTCCACTGCTTGTTCCACATTTTCTGCGGTTCCGGATATGATCTCACGAGCAAAGGGGTGAGAATGCGATACCAAGGAATCGGCCAAATTCGACGCAGCGGATTTCACTGCCGCCTCGTCGGAACCGGTAACAAAATAAATAGATTTTTTTGAACAAGGCAAAGGCATGTCCTCTACTTTTTCTTCTTCGCAGATGAGCTCCGATTGCTCGGAGGACGACTGTATTTGACCGGACTACTATTCTCGAGCGGGAGGCCCGTTGTCTCCAGTTCTCTGATTTGGTCACGCAAAAGAGCCGCTTTTTCATATTCCATCTTTGTAGCGGCGCTCTGCATTTCTTTTTGCAGTTCCAGAAGGAGATTGCCTACATCGATCTCCTCGCCGGCTTCTCTGACAATGGAACTCTCGACCTCATGCGCCTTCAAGATCACATGAAGGCTTTCCTGCGTGGCGCGCACTACACTCTGCGGAGTAATGCCGTGGTGCTTATTATACGCGTTCTGCTTGGAACGCCGATACTCACAAATCGAAATCAATCCTTGAATGCTTCGCGTTAAAACGTCGGCAAAGAGCACAACTTCGCCATTTACATGACGTGCAGCACGCCCCGCCGTTTGAATCAAGGAAGTTTTACTGCGGAGATATCCTTCCTTATCGGCATCTAAAATGCAGATCAGGCTCACTTCCGGTAAATCCAGGCCTTCACGGAGGAGGTTAATACCGACTAAAATATCAAACTCCGCCGCTCGTAAAGCTCGCAAAATTTCTACCCGTTCGATAGTAGCGATATCGCTGTGCAAATAACGCACCTTGAGACCAATATCTCGTAAATAATCGGAAAGATCCTCCGCCGTTCGTTTTGTCAAGGTGG
This sequence comes from Verrucomicrobiota bacterium, assembly GCA_003176035.1. Lineage (GTDB taxonomy): Bacteria > Verrucomicrobiota > Verrucomicrobiia > Chthoniobacterales > Xiphinematobacteraceae > Xiphinematobacter. The sequence goes on along the minus strand of PSRL01000021.1, from coordinate 3,983 downwards.
TGACAAGAATCCGCTCCCGCTTTTCCACTCTTCGCCGACAAAGCTCGATGGTCTCGTCAATCTGATGGGCAAGAGGCCGCACAGTGATTTTGGGGTCTAATAATCCGGTGGGACGAATGATCTGTTCGACGACCAACGGAGATCCCGAAGTGATGCAATCAAATGGTGCGGACGCGGTAAACGATCCAGATGAAGGTAACGCGTTGGATTCGGAAAAAGCAACGGACGCACTCTCCTGAGAACGTGAAGCCGCGGGTATGTAACTTTGATTTCCGACAATACTATTTCTCAGTTCAAACTCTCCGGGAGTCGCGCTGACATAAACGATTTGTCCCGCCATCTCCATAAATTCCGCAAAATTGAGAGGTCTGTTGTCTAAGGCGCTGGGAAGACGAAATCCGTGGTTTACCAACACCTGTTTTCTGGAACGGTCTCCGGCATACATTCCCCCGATTTGTGGAATGGTGGCGTGAGACTCGTCAATCATAAGGAGGGTGTCTTTCGGCAAAAAATCCATGAGTGTGTAAGGACGAGATCCGGCTGGGCGCCCGCTTAAGTGGCGAGAATAATTCTCAATTCCCGGGCAGTAACCCATCTCTTGCATCATTTCGAGATCGTATTCCGTCCGCATTTTGATCCTCTGGGCTTCAATCAGTTGATTGTTTTTTTCAAACTCATTCAGCCGGTCTTCCAGCTCCTTTCGAATCATGGTGACCGCTTTTCTCAGTTTATCGTGAGGGGTGACAAACTGTTTCGCGGGATAAATAGTGAGATGAGTGAGCCGATTACGGATATTCCCGCTCAGAGGATCAAAAGTCGAAATCCGCTCGATCTCATCGCCAAAGAACTCCACACGAATGGCAAGGTCTTCGCTTTCCGCAGGATAAACCTCGACGACATCTCCACGCACACGAAATCTGCCGCGCGTGAATGCAATATCATTGCGCTCATAGAGCATATCCACCAATTTCGCCAAAAAAGATTCACGCGTTATCTCTTGACCCACTTTGATACTCAAAAGCATTTGCAGAAAATCCTCAGGGGAAGCCAAACCGTAAATGCAAGAGACACTCGCCACCACAATGACGTCCCTTCTGGACAGCAGCGAGCTTACGGCTGACAACCTCAATCGCTCAATTTCCTCATTGATCGCGCTGTCCTTCTCGATGTAGGTATCCGTTTTCGGAAGATAGGCTTCCGGCTGATAATAATCAAAATAGCTGACAAAGTATTCAACAGCGTTCTGAGGAAAGAATTGCTTGTATTCACTATAAAGCTGGGCTGCTAACGTCTTATTATGCGACATAATCAAAGTCGGGCGATCGATCTCCCGGATGACATTCGCCATAGTAAACGTCTTGCCTGATCCGGTAACCCCTAAAAGAGTCTGATGGCGATGGCCGGATTGAAGCGATCGTACGAGCTTTTCAATGGCCTGTCCTTGGTCGCCGCGAGGACCAAATGGTGAAACAAGCTCAAAAGACATCCCGTAAGATTACCGTAGCAATGCCCACCCGGAAAACAACAAATCAACAAATTTAAATAAATGATTGAAACAAACGTTTGATTCATGCATTCTCGGGGCATGCCAAACGCAACTATCTCATTGGGAGAAAATAAGGCGAGAGCTCTGCTGCTTGAAGCCGCAGGAGAGGTTTTCGCTGAACAGGGATTTCATGGTGCCACTATTCGCGAGATCACGAGGCGAGCCAAGGTGAACATAGCTGCGGTAAATTATTACTTTCGGGATAAGGCTGAACTTTATGTGGCAGTATTAAGGCATGCCCATCGTTCTTCTCTGGAAAGAGAGCTTTGGGAGCGGGCGCAAGAGGGGACCGCGGAAGAGCGGTTGCGGCGGTTTGTTCATGGATTATTTCAGCATTTATTAAGTCCATCCCGACCGCAATGGCATTGTACATTAATAGCGCGAGAATTAGCGGCTCCGACCCCTCTATTTAAGCAGCTCATCGATGAGGGGTTACGTCCGCATTTTTTAGTTTTAAAAAAGGCTGTGCAACAAGTTGCGGGTGTTCCGCTTTCAGAAAGAAAGCTGCAAATGATAGCTGGCAGTATTTTGGGACAGTGCTTTTTTTATCGGCATAGCCGGGCAGTTGCTGAGCAATTGCTTCCCGAACTCTACAAGGGAGAAAATTGGGTCCATGAAGTTGCTGAACACATTGCAAAGCTGAGTATCTCGGCAATTCGCGCCGAGTTTTCCAAAAACCCCGATAAATCGATTAATTCCTAAAATTGCCAGTGACCACGACCACGCATGCTTCTGATGTTGCCCAGGTTCCACCTCGGAGCCCGAAAAAGCCATTCAATCCCAAAATCCTTTATGCCACATTGATACTCATGGGGATAATTGGCACCGGTGTCTATTTTTCAGGGCGTAATACGGAAACGACCGATGACGCCTTCATTGCCACCCACATCGTACAAATAGCGCCCCGGATTGCGGGTCAAATCCTGCGGGTGTGGGTAAATGATAATCAATTTGTCAAAAAAGGAGATTTACTCGTTGAGCTGGATCCCCGAGATAACCAGGCTCTCTATGCCCAGGCCGCTGCTTATTTAGCATCTTCCGAAGCAAAACTCCTTCAAAGCCGCTTTTCGCTATTATCGAGCCAACGGAATCTGGACCAATGCTCAGCGGATGTAACTCAAGCCCAGGCAAATGTGGAAAATTCTGACGCTGATTTTATTCGCAATGAGGATTTACGCAACCGTGGTGTCATCTCTCAGCGTGACTATGATGCATCTAAGGCTTTAAAACTCGGCAACCATGCCATACTAGAAGGCAGGCAAAAAAAAGTATTGGGAGCGCGATCCGATGTGCAGATGGCCGAAGCGTCGGTCAAAAGCGCTCAGGCTACAGTGGAAGAAGCCAGGGCCCTTTTGGAATCCGCGCGATTGCGTGTTCTCTATACAAAAATTTATGCTTCGCAAGACGGCTACATTACCCACAAGAATGCGGAACCAGGGAACTATATTTCCAGTGGCACGCAACTCATGGCTTTGGTTTCGGACAAAGTTTGGGTAGTGGCAAATTTCAAAGAAACCCAACTGCGTCGCATCCGAAAAGGTCAGGATGTGGATATTCACGTAGATGCTTACCCCAATCTCAAATTAAAGGGGAAGGTGGACAGCATTCAAGCCGGTTCAGGGAGTCAATTTAGCCTTTTGCCTCCGGAAAATGCGACCGGTAATTTTGTGAAAGTCGTTCAAAGGATCCCAGTCAAAATCATTTTGACGAACCTTTCTCCTTTAAATGCTCCTCTCCTCGGTCCCGGAATGTCCGTAAGACCGACCGTATTTATCCATTTTAATAATAAGTAATTGACTGGAAATTTCTTATGACTAAAAGGAGGCGAAGCCACTTTTTTTCATGAATTGCTCTGCCTTATTGAAATTGAATTGTAATTTTCCTTTTGCAGCCGATCGGATAAATATTTGTTCGAAATCAATTTTACGCTTTGGTAGCTCAGCGGTCTGGATAGACCCTACGCTCCCCGTCCCTCCTTCGCGGAAATCCGGCTACATGTTTTTGTGAAGACCCGTGGTAAATCGCCGACGTCGAACATCGCAGATTGTATTCAGCGAGGACAGAGCGGCGCATCCATAAGTGTGGAGAGGAGAAATGTGGGATTTGTCCTGCACATCTTTAGAGTTCTTTCCCTATAAATGAACAGGTCCTTGGCAAGAGCAACGGTTGCGACGATCTGTGGAATACCCGCAATTTTTCTCATATTTTATGGGGTATATGGCGGAAGCCCATCGGAATATTTGCTGGTGGCAGGTTTGAGTGATGATAACCCAGGTTGGAGTGGTTTCCTCTATCCCTGGGAAGAATTTCGGAAATACCTCAGCGTATTTTTTCACATTGGCTATTGGATCCCGAAACTATTCGGGCAAACAGGCAGCTGGATCGGCTATCATATTATCTTTTGCACATTGTTGGCAGTGAGAGGGGCACTCGTTTT
>PSRL01000084.1 GCA_003176035.1 Verrucomicrobiota bacterium | reverse complement strand
TATTTTCTTCAGTTTTCCACCATTCTTTGCAGCGGCGTGCCCACCGTCCCGTCAGCCTTAGGCTCTCTGCAGCTCTTTCGTAAGGACACGGATACGGCAAACATTCGTCAAAAACCATGACAATGTCGGCTCCTAAGCTTTTTTGAATAGCCATCGATTGTTCTGGCCCAATGAAGGTGGGGGAGCCGTCCAGATGATTTTGAAAATGAACTCCCTCCTCCGTAATATGTCGTAATCTGGCTAAGGAAAACACCTGAAATCCACCGCTATCCGTCAAAATCGGACGATCCCAACCCATAAACCCGTGAAGACCCCCGAGTTCTTCGATAACATTTTCACCTGGTCGCACATGCAAGTGATAAGTATTCCCCAAAATAATTTGAGCCTGAAGCTGAACTAATTCATCGGGCGATACTCCTTTTACACTTCCCTGCGTTCCAACCGGCATGAATACAGGGGTCTCAATGACGCCGTGACGAGTTGTGAGCAGGCCAGCCCGAGCGGAGCTAGCGCTATCTCGAGCAATCAATGAAAATGCGCCGCTCATCGCTGCTCTCCTATTGCCCAGACGGTCGTTCCCCCAACAATTGTCCGCACAGCTCGACCCCGCAAGGTTTTCCCATCAAAGGGAGTGTTTCGCGCAAGGGAGAGCGATTTTTCTTTATGGAAAGTCCAGTCCAGATCGGGATCTATTAAGGTGATATCAGCAACTGCACCCGGGGAAAGGGTGCCACGATTCAAATGAAGTAATCGCGCAGGCTGTAGTGTGTAGAGAGCAACCAGTCTTTCCAAGGAAATCACATGCCTTCGATGGACGAGGAGATCACAAAAAGCTGCAAATTCCGTCTCTAAGCCAATAATTCCGAAGGGTGCTTGGTCGAATTCGACTTCTTTTTCGAATGGGGCATGTGGGGCATGATCACTGCATAAGATTTCCAAAGTGCCATCAGCAATGCCCTCCAGGATTGCTTCAACATCTCTTTCAGAGCGAATAGGGGGATTCATTTTAAAGGAGGTATCGAATTCCGCAAGGCAACCATCCGTGAAAAATACATGATGCGGACAGACCTCCCCGGAGATTTGAACCCCTCTCCTCTTCGCTTGGCGAATCCGGCGCACGCTCCCTGCGCTGCTGATGTGCTGACAGTGAATCGGGTGCTGGCAAAGCTCCGCAAGGAGAATGTTCCGATCCACAATCAATTCCTCTGCTGCGGCCGGCCAGCCCGCTAGCCCCAGACGAATACTCCATTGTCCCTCGTGCATCACTCCGTTTGTGGCAAGACTGTAATCTTGGCAATGGTCCAAGACGGGCAAGCCGAACATCTTAGCGTATTCGACCGCGCGTCGCATCACCCCATGACTTTGAACGCAATGTCCATCATCGGTAACGGCCACAATGCCAGAGAAAAACATAGAACCTATCGGTGCTAGCTCTTCTCCTCTTAAGCCTTTAGTAATGGCACCGGCGCAAAAGACATTTACCACCCCCGTGCGTTTTGCTTTTTCCTGAATCCAGCTGATTGTACTAGTGTTGTCCGCCACTGGTACCGTGTTTGGCATGCAGACGACGCTGGTGAAGCCACCGGCGGCTGCCGCACGTGTGCCGGAAGCGATAGTTTCTTTGTGCGATTGTCCAGGTTCGCGGAAATGAACGTGGATGTCAATCAGACCAGGACAAACTACAAGATTTGAAGCGTCGATTGTCTCAGCTTCGGGCGGTTCATGGACTACAATATGACCCTCTTCTACGTAGATGGGGCCTATGGCATCCACGCCATTGGCTGGATCAATAACGCGACCATTTAAAATTTTAAGGTTGCTCATGTCACAATCCCCTTGCCTCCCGCACAGGCGTAAAGCACCGCCATGCGAACAGCGAGACCGTTGGTTACTTGTTCGAGAATAACACTTCGAGACCCATCAGCTACGTCGCTATCGACTTCTATCCCGCGATTCAGAGGCCCCGGATGCATTATGAGGCAATCGGGTTTTAATTGTGCAACACGATCTTTGGTAAGACCAAAAAGGGAGACATATTCGTTTAAACCAGGAAAATATTGCTTATGTTGTCGTTCGTGTTGAATCCGAAGTAGATTTATGACGTCAGCGCTTTCCAAAATATCCTCAATCCGATGCCTTACTTTCACTCCCAATGCTTCAAATTCCCTTGGAACGAGAGTGCTAGGACCTACTGCAGTTACGTTCGCACCTAATTTAATTAACAGATGAATGTTGGAACGTGCCACTCGGCTGAAAAGAATGTCCCCTACGATTGCCACTTCCAATCCTTGCAGGTGGCCAAATTTTTCCAAAATGGTAAATCCGTCTAGCAGACCCTGCGTCGGATGTTCATGCGCGCCATCCCCAGCATTGATGATACTGGATTGAAGTCGGTCGGCAAGAAAACGGGCTGCGCCGGCGGAGCTGTGACGCAAAACAATGATGTCCGCCAGTAAGGCTTCCAAATTCCGCGCCGTGTCTTTGAGTGTTTCTCCTTTCGTCAAACTGGATGTCGAAGCCGAAATGTTAATGACATCCGCACTGAGTCGAAGAGCTGAGAGTTCAAAAGAGGTACGAGTGCGAGTACTCGGCTCTACAAAGAAATTAATGAGAGTCTTTCCTCGAAGTGCCGGTACTTTTTTTAAGTCCCTTTCTCCGACACCCTTGAAGGCTCGAGCGGTTTCTAGCAAGAATTGTAACTCCTCGACGGATAAATCGCTCAGGGCTACCAAATCCTTGCGCTTCCAGATGTTCATGGTCGAATAACCTGTACGGAATCCGGTTCATCGTCCAAATTCTCAAACCGTACTCGAATTCTTTCCTCCGGAGAGGTTCTCAGATGTTTGCCCACATAATCGGCATGGATAGGCAATTCTCGGTGACCACGGTCCACCAACACAGCAAATTGAATCGAAGAAGGGCGTCCAAAAGAAACTATTGCATCCAATGCCGCTCTACAGCTGCGCCCTGTAAATAGAACGTCGTCCACTAGAATAACGCGACGATTGTCCAGGTCCAAAGGCAATTTTGTAGTTTGGACAGTCGTCATTCGAATACGTTGCGAAAGATCGTCGCGATGCATAGCCACATCAATAATTCCAAAGTCAGGCTTCATGCCGGAAGAAGCTTCGATGGTCTTCACGAGACGACGCGCAAGCTCTACTCCTCGAGTCGGGATTCCTGCTATTACCAAACGACTTAGCCCAGAATTTTTTTCCAGGATTTGACCAGCCATCCGTGTCACGGCCTCGGAAATTCCAGCAGCGTCCATTGCTAAAATCAATTGTGATGAACAATCAGACATAAAAAATCACAGAAACCTTTGCATAAAACAGAGCATTTATTAATCAAATTATTATTTGCTATTACCAGATCTGGCAGCTGCGGAAAAACCAAAAACCCCGCCAAGCTATCACCGTGTTTCCGCACTGCTCAACCAACTGAGCAACAGACGCCAAATGTTTCAGCTCTTTTGCAGGATGTATTACCACCACTCCGTTGAATTAACAGCCATTGCCGGATTTTTCGATTTTTTGCCCTGAAGAGCCGGAAGACGACCTGTTGTGTCTGTAAAAATTTGTGACAGTAAGTCGCGTGAGAAAGTTTTTAGAAAGTCTGACATCGAATTTACTTATTGCGTGGCTTCAACCTCCGAAGACCTAAAAATCTTTTTTAAGAGATCCCGAACCGGGACGGTAGAGAGCGATCGTTGTACCATCTACCCAAGTCAAATTCATTTTGATTTTCTTTTTTTGCTGAAGCTTATGCGGAAGACGCTCGAAACACCCCTTTCCCAACTGCTAGGATTAAGGCGCATATAAATTTGGGAGCAGCTGCAGTAGACTCCCGGGCGAAGCTCGCAGTCCGGCGGGGTGCATTGCCTGGGAACCCGGGCACATCAAATCCGGAATCATTTAGAAATATTTTCTATAAGCCATTAAAAATGCGTCCCCTACACGTTCCCATAAATAATTTAACGCTTGGATCGAGAACGCGCCTGCTGCCAGCCGGAACGATAACGGACAATCCAATCGAGTAATGCTTTTTCAAAGCCGATGTCATGACCAACTTTTTCACTCTCAATCCACTTGTGCCGCAAAATCTCTTCTCGTTCAGCCAGGAATTCTTTGTAAAGAACGGAGTTCCGAACAAGATCTCCGCTCTCGCCTTTGGGGAAACTCATGATTACGCAGATAATTGCAACACGTTTCTTTACGCGTCAATTTGTTTTCAACAAAAATCACAATTTTATTAAATTTTAACAGAGTTATTCACTTTTAAATAACTTATTCACAAAGAATTATTAGAATGTTAATAACTTTTATATTTTTGGTAAAAATAAATAGGTGTGTCACGGCACGTTGACCCTAAGAAAATAATCAACGTCAATTAATGAAGATCTGTTTTTCGAAGATTTTTTGCGATCGTTAAAAACGATTGCGCTACAGCGGAATCCGGTGCTACATCGACCAGGGGACGTCCCTTATCTCCCGCTGTGCAGATATCCGGTTGGATGGGTATCTCCGCCAACAAAGGAATTCCCAATCGATTTGCCTCTCGCTCGCCACCACCTCTTCCGAAAAGGTCATAGCGTTTTCCATCCCCCGGACATAAAAAGTAACTCATGTTTTCGACTATCCCAAGAACTCGCACATGGGTTTTCTCAAACATGGAAACTGCTTTGCGAACATCCAGCAGCGAGGCTTCCTGAGGAGTGGTGACCACAATTGCACCTGAGAGAGCAACCGTTTGCACAATCGTAAGCTGGATATCTCCCGTGCCAGGAGGAAGATCCAGAATGAGGTAATCCAAGTCTTTCCAATCAACCTGACGCAAAAACTGCTGCGTGTAACGGGTTACCAGAGGACCGCGCAACACAGCTGGGCTGCCATCCTCCAAAAGAAAACCCATTGACATTAACTTAATACCGTAGCGTTCAATAGGAAGAATCCGATTTTGTTCGTCTGCACAGGGCCGTTCGCTTCCACCAAACATTAAGGCGATACTGGGTCCGTAAATATCGCAGTCACAAATGCCCACACTGGCACCAAGATGACGAAGAGCTATTGCAATGTTGGCAGCAACTGTACTTTTGCCCACCCCACCTTTACCGCTTGCAACTGCGATGGTATGGCGAACTCCTTCGATAACTGTCGCTCCACCTGCCGAGGTGCTGGCAGAATGCACATCTATTCGGACTTGCACTTCATCAACTCCGGGCAGTTGCTCAATCACCCGTTGCACAGCTTGCCGAATTTGTTCCGGTACGTCGGGATCATTGGTGGTAACCGCTAATTGCACCTGTATCCGGTTTTTTGAAATCTCCACGTTTTTCAGCAATCCGAAAGAAACAATATCACGGCTGAAGCCCGGATATTTCACCGAGCGCAAAGCTTCGCGGATGTCGATTTCACTCAGCATAAATTTAATTATACGCGTCGCCTACTCTCAAGAAAAGAACCGCAAATAAAAATAGCTGCAGCGATACAAATACAGGAGTCAGCTATGTTGAATGCTGGCCAATGACCGTACCAAGGAAGAATAAAATCCAGGAAATCCACCACGCTGCCGTGTACTAGCCGATCGGTTAGATTTCCGAGGATTCCAGCCAACAATAGTCCGGCAGCAAGACGACTCGCTGGAGTGGGAAATACATGGCGATAAAAAAGGAGGCCTAGGATAAACACCGCAATAACCGCCAGTATGATAAAAAACCAATTGCTATCCTGGAATATTCCGAAAGCTGCTCCTGTGTTCCGTACGTGAACCAAATAAAAAAAATTCGGAATGACGGGAATAGAGGCTCCATAAGGGATACTTTTGAGCACGCAAAACTTTGTCGCCTGATCCAGGAGATAAAAAATTACAGCAAAGCCGCCTCTCATAATTTCTTTTTTTCTCTCTGTAAAATTGCGTCGTTACAGCGACGACAGAGATCCCGATGAGAAGAAATTTTTCCGACTTCTTCTCGGTGCCGCCAGCAACGCGCACATTTTTTGTAGGAAGTCCGGACTACTGAAATGGCATCTACGGAATCAAAGATAATGTTGAGATTGCTTAAAATCAGGATCTCTTCCACCTCTCCCGGCGATGCTTGAAAATATTTAACAATCCGCTCGTTTGTTGTCCGAAAAACCACTTCAGCTTCAAGTGGGCTACCAATTAAACCCGCTTTTTGCGCGGATTCCATAGCCGCAGTCACCTGAGAGCGGATTTCCAAGAGTTCCGAAAAATCACGGAGGGTCGTCGCCTCGTCTGCCGCATTGTCCTCCATTTTCTTGAAACATTGAAGATGAACTGACTCTCCTGGTTTAAAATGCCCCCAGGCTTCTTCGGCTGTAAAAACAAGAATTGGCGCCAAAGTGCGGCACAGCACATCAAATGTGGTGTGCATGACCCACTGAGCAGCGCATCGACGCGAAGAATTTGGCGGATCGCAGTAGAGGCGATCCTTAGTAATATCCACATAAAGGCTGCTCAAATCTACCGCACAAAATTGGTTTAAAATTTGATAAACACGGTGAAATTCCAATCTGGAGTATGCTTCTAAGCAGGCAGTAACAACCTGTTTCATTTTGGAGATCAACCAGCGGTCTACTAAAGTCAACGGTGCCGGATTTTTTTGATAAACGGCAATATCAAAATCGCTCAAGTTAGCTAAGAGGATTCTCAACGTATTCCGAATCCGACGATATGTATCCGTCAGACGGGTAAAAATTTCTTCGGAAAACGGCACATCGTCAGCGAAATTAACGCTGCTCACCCAGAGGCGGACGAGGTCCGCACCGAATTTATTTATAAAGTATTGTGCGTCAGTTGGCTTTTGATATCCACCTTGCTCCGATTTGGAGATCTTGCGTCGCGTATCCACATCTACGACAAAACCATGTGTGAGCACACTGCGATAGGGTGCGGCCTGATTAAGGGCAACAGAGGTGATCAGAGAAGACTGGAACCATCCGCGGTGTTGGTCTGTGGCCTCCAAATACAGGTCCGCAGGAAAAGAAAAGTCCGGGTTGTGACGGAGCACGGCCTCATGACTCACCCCCGAATCAATCCAAACGTCCAAAGTATCGTTGCGCCTTGTGGTTCCCTCAGGAAGGCCGAGGAGAGTTGCCCAATCCGCATCGCTTTTTTCAAACCAGGAATGTGTTCCTTCACGGGCAAAAATATCAGCGGTCCTTCCGATCAACTCCGAATCCAGGATTGGTACGCCTTCCGAAGTGTAAAAAATCGGGATTGGAATTCCCCAGGCCCGTTGCCGTGAGATGCACCAATCCGGACGGGATTCGACGGTACCCCGAATGCGGTTTTTTCCCCAATGAGGCAACCACGTTACATTTTCGATCGCCTCCAAAGCCGCAGCGCGCAGGTCATCAATTCGAATAAAGAACTGTTCTACCGCTCGAAAGATAATGGGTGTTTTGGAACGCCAACAATGGGGATAGCTGTGGAGATACTCGGAATGTCCAAGGAGGGCCCCCTTCTCTTGTAAGAGAAGGATGATGTCCTTATTGGCATCAAAGACATATTTTCCTACTAAAGAAGGAAGAGCACATTCGGCAGTATAGCATCCATGGTCATCCACGGGTGATAAAGGGTCGAGGCCATGCTCGCGGCCCAGAAGGTAGTCATTGTCACCGTGACCAGGCGCGATGTGCACACAGCCGGTGCCGGTATCCAGGGTCACAAAATCCGCTGCAAAAATCGGGGAAGAGCGCTCTAAGAAGGGATGACGCGTTTCAATTCCCACGAGCCGACTTCCAGGAACGAGCATGCCAGCTCCCCAAGACTCGATTCCCACAGCTTGCCGAAAAACATCCGCGAGTTTGTGTGCAACGATCAAACGCTCGTTTCCAATCGTAAGAACCTCGTATTCCGAGTCTTTGTCGATGGCAATTGCCAGGTTTGCAGGGAGGGTCCAAGGGGTTGTTGTCCAGATGACTATGCTCAAGGGCAAATCGGCCGGCAGTCCCTCGCGGGTCGCTTCTTCAGCGGGGATGGTAAATTTTACATAAACCGCAGGAGAAGTTTTTTCCTGGTATTCCACCTCGGCTTCCGCCAAAGCGGTTTGAGCGCCAGTACTCCACAGTACCGGTTTGCGGCTCCGATAAACCAAACCAGCTTTTACAAATCGAGCGAAACACCGTACGACTTCCGCTTCGTAAGAAGGATCAAGGGTCAGGTAGGGGTGTTCCCAATCTCCTGAGACTCCTAAACGTATAAATTGGTCTCTTTGAATATTAATGAATTTACGGGCATATTCCTCGGATTTCTTGCGTACCTCGGCTGGATTGAGGCCTTTGGATGCCTTAACTACTTTGAATTCGATCGGCAATCCATGGCAATCCCATCCCGGTCGAAACGGCGCCCTATAGCCCGCCATGGTCTTCGAACGAACGACAATATCTTTCAGCACCTTATTTAAGGCGGTTCCCATGTGCACGTCGCCATTGGCAAAAGGCGGGCCATCGTGCAAGATAAATACCGGAGCCTCCTTGCGCGCTTCTTGAATTCGCTGATAAAGACCCAGCTCTTTCCATTGAGCTAGAATTTGGGGCTCCCGAGTATTGAGCCCCGCCCGCATTGGAAATTCGGTCTTCGGTAAATTCAGAGTTTGTTTGTAATCACTCATCAAGGACCGGCAACCTTATCATTCTCACTCAATCAGGCAATCGAATGTTTTGGTCTTCAACCGCCATTTGCTTTCCCTTTAATTCTTAGCTTTCATATGAGGAAAGAGGATCACGTCTCGAATTGATTCCGCGCCCGTAAGCATCATGACTAATCGGTCAATGCCGATACCAATTCCTCCGGCAGGAGGCATTCCATATTCTAAGGCATCCAAAAAATCGACATCCAATTTCTGCGTTTCGCCTCCGGACTGATGTTCCAGGCGCTCCCGCTGTACGTCGGGGTCATTCAACTCCGAATAGCCGGGCGAAATTTCTTGGCCGTTAATCACGAGCTCGTATACATCAACTAAATTGCTGTCTTTTTCATTCTGCTTAGAGAGCGGAACAAGTTCTTTGGGGCAGTGCGTGACAAACAAGGGATTGATCGTTTTTTCTTCGATCAGTTTTTCAAATAAATGCTGCGTGATTTCAAAATCCTCGTGGCAATGTGAGACATCGAGGCCTAAGTTTTCACAATAGGCGCGCTTTTCATCGGAGGACAGTTCGTACCACTTTGGTTCGATAGAACGAACCAAATCAGCATAGCGGGCTCGTTTCCAAGGTGGAGCGAGATCAATTGTGCGGAGAACCTCGCCGTTTGCATCTTTATGTTCTATTAAAAGGCAGCCAAAGATTTTCTGAGCGAGATGACAAATCAGACCCTCGACAAGGGTCGCCATTTCCTCAAAATCAGAATAAGCCGCATAGGCTTCCAACATGGTAAATTCAGGGCTGTGGCGGCGAGAGATTCCTTCGTTACGAAAATTACGGTTCAACTCAAAAATGCGAGGAAACCCAGCAACCAGAAGTCGTTTTAAATAAAGTTCCGGGGCAATCCGCAGAAACAGATCCATTCCTAAAGCGTTGTGATGAGTCTTAAACGGTTCCGCTGCGGCACCTCCGGGAATAGTTTGCATCATGGGGGTTTCCACCTCCAGAAATCCGCGTTCTTCCAAGTAAGTCCGAATCTCTCGAACGATTTGGATACGCTGCTGAAAAATCTCTCGGGAACGAGAATTGGAGATTAAATCCAAATAACGCTGGCGGTATTTTTTTTCCGTGTCTTGCACGCCGTGCCATTTGTCCGGTAGAGGGCGAAGCGCTTTGGAGAGAACTTTTACGCTTTTTGCGCGGAGGGTGATTTCCCCTGTTTTGGTCGTAAAACACTCCCCCCCCACTCCGATAAAGTCCCCGATATCCAGGTACCGAAGTATTTCAAAAGATTCCGCACCAATCTCCTTGGGATGAATAAAAATTTGTATGCGACCTGTAACATCCGAGAGATCCAAAAATTGGCTTTTGCCCATATCGCGATAAGCGGTGATGCGTCCGGCAGCACGCAACATTTTTCCCTCGGCAAACTGAGCCCTCACCGAAGCGATGTCCCCATCGATCGGAAATCGTTGTCCATATGCTTGCACATTTTTGGCCCGCATATCTTCCAGTTTTTGTCTCCGAATGGCGATCAATTCGGAAATCGACGTATTTTCCATAGCGGAATGAGAACAATGGAAGCAATCGGAAGCAAGAATTACTAGGGAGGCTTTCCCTGCGAAGCAAAATTTCTCCATCTGCCACCTCCTGGAAGAAATCAGTGAACCAGGAAGAGGTGTGACTGTGAAAAACGTTCCGAAGGTAAATTTGCGCCAAAGGCATGCGTGCTGTAGGTTGGCTTTTTTATCAATAATACCCTCTCGGAAAGATCCTTATCTTGTTGAAACCAAACTCAGCTCCAATATGTCTCCTATTCCAAAGCAACTCTTCCGCTGCGCTCTCACCAGCAAAAACATACAATTAGGCACTAAAATCGCCTCAAAACAGGCTGCCATTGAAGAAGCTGGGCGCGTACTTGCGAGTCTAGGATGTATAGAATCCGGTTACATCCGAAGTATGTTTGAACGCGAAAAAATGGAAACCACCTACCTCGGTAAAGGCATTGCCATCCCCCATGGACTGCCGAAGGATCGAGCACTTGTTCACCAGACTGGCATCTCAGTTGTGCAAATACCCGCGGGCGTCTGCTGGGGCCCCGGTCAAATTGCTTATTTGATTGTTGGAATCGCAGCCAAGTCGGATGAACACGTAAGCATTTTAGCCGCAGTTGCCGAAATATGCAACGATAGCGGGGCGATATCCCGTCTCGCGCGTACCGACGATGTGGAGGAGATCATCTATGCTCTCACTACGCAGCAACACTCCAGGCCGAACATAGAGGAAGAAAAGATCGATACCGAGGCTATCGAGGTTGTCGTTCCAAAGCAAATTACGCTGCATTTGCAACCGGCTACTATTTTCTCAAAGGTCGCCCTCACATTTACAAGTAAAATACGGGTTTGGTATGGCGACAAATGTGCCGACGGCCAGTCTGTGACCTCCCTCCTGAAATTGGGGATTCATGGTGGCACTCCAATCCGCATCACTGCCGATGGCCCGGACGCCGCTGCCGCTCTCAACGCACTGCGTGCCACGGTCGAATATAAACTTAGCCTAGGTGAAGAAAGCAAACTGCCGATATTCGAAGCCGAATGTTGGAAGCCGGTCTTACACGACTGGATCATCTCGGGTATCTCTGCCTCGAATGGACTGGCGATTGGACCTCTCATTTATTATCGCCCGGAGGAACTGGTTGTAACGGACACGCCCCAGGGCACTCATAAGGAAAAAGAAGCTCTTCAGCATGCGGTGGGCAAAGTTAAAATTCAGCTCCGGCAGCAAATTTCCCAAAAAGAATCTCAGATAGAAGCGACCATTTTTCGCACACATTTAGCCCTCCTCAACGATAGAGAGCTACTCAACAAGGTGTTCCAAAAAATCAGCGATGGCCATAGTGCCGCTTGGGCCTGGAACTCCGTCATCACACAATGCATCACAGAGTTTTCTCAAATCGAAAATAAGTATCTGGCTGAACGTGCTGCCGATCTGAACGACATTAGGCAGCGGGTCTTACAACTGCTTCTTGGTACGGAGCGTCGGGTGATTCCCGTACCAGGGGAGTCCAGTGTTCTTATTGCTCACCATCTCTTGGTATCCGACATGGCATGCCTTGATTCGAAACATATTATAGCAATTTGCACGGCCGAGGGCACTCCTACGACGCATGCCGCAATTATCGCTCGTTCCCTAGGAATTCCCGCTATCGTCGGAGCGGGCAGCGCTGTATTGGACCTACTTCCTGGAACGATCTGTATTGCCGATGGCTCGGCCGGTAAACTCTATATTAAACCCAATGAAGAAACGCTCGCATCTGCTCGCCAATACCAAATGGGGCTCAAAGGCCAGCAGAAAGAGGAATATCAAGCCCGTTATCATCCTGCGGTAATGCGCGATGGCTATCGAATAAAAGTGGTGGCAAACATCGGAAAGCCAAACGAAACCATAGGGGCAATTGAAGCTGGCGCTGAGGGCATAGGTCTTATGCGGACAGAATTTCTTTTCATCGATGGTCCCCCTTCCGCAGACGAGCAATATGCAGCTTATACTACGATGCTGCATGCTTTGGATGGCTTGCCTCTGACTCTTCGTACGATTGACATCGGCGGCGATAAGGTGCCTTCCTATATATCAACACCAAAAGAAGGAAATCTCTTTCTTGGAATGCGTGGCGTCCGTCTTTGCCTGCAACAGCCGGAAATCTTCCTCCCACAGCTTCATGCAATTTACCGGGCATCACTGATCGGACCGGTCCGCATGATGTTTCCCATGGTCACCACACTCGAAGATTTTCGCGCCGCAAAAGAACTTGCCGAAGGCGTTCGCCAAAAAGTCGGGGCACCGCCAATCGAAATTGGCGTCATGTTCGAGGTTCCTTCCGTAATTTTTCTAGCTTCAGAATTTGCGCAAGAGGCGGATTTCCTTTCCATCGGCACAAATGATCTTGTTCAATATGCGTTTGCAAGAGACCGCTTGCATGCAAGTTCAGTACAAAATGTGGATGGCCTGCATCCTGCCGTTTTGCGCATGGTAGCTATGACGGTTCGTGCCGCTCGAGCAG
>PSRL01000029.1 GCA_003176035.1 Verrucomicrobiota bacterium | reverse complement strand
TCACCTTCTGGTCAGCCGGTCCGTTGCAATTGTCGCATGCGTGGTCTCCGCCGTATTTTTTGTGATCACTGCTCATGCAATTAATTCCTTGTGTGGCTTGCTTTCTCCCTTGGCGTTGGCGATCGTATTTTTTTATTCTCTGACAAAACGCTTTACTCACGCGGCTCAATTTTTCCTTGGGCTGGCCTTGGCGGTTTCGCCCGTTGGCGCCTGGATTGCGGTCACGGGAAAATTTGCCTTGCCGCCCTTGGTACTTGCATTGGGAGTCCTCCTTTGGGTGGCCGGATTTGATATCATTTATGCTACGCAGGACGTCGAGATAGACCGCGTGGAAGGTCTCAAATCGATGGTGGTGCTGCTGGGAGTTCCGGCTTCACTTGGTCTGGCTCAACTGCTCCATTTCGGAATGTTGCTTTGCTTGATGCTCTTCGGCTGGCTGGCGCAATTAGGCATCCCTTATGCTACTATTCTCCTATGTATCTTTTGTGCGCTGATTTGGGAACACCGCATTGCCAAGCGGGGGGACCTGGATTCCATCCAACGAGCTTTTTTTTTAAGCAATGCCATAGTGGGGGTGCTGTTTGTGATCGGAGTCAGCGCCGATTGCCTGTTAGCTGTTGGACTGGCCTGACTTTATCAGTTTCCATGGAGGGGTGCGCGAAATGATGCGAGTGTTTGGGATTACCGCGGTCGGCCTTCTGATGCTTTTTATCGCGGGGGCGTTTGTTGTGAGCACCCGTTTGGCCGACATCGCGTCTTGGAGTTTTTCCAGGGCTGTGCCTGAAGCAACGTTGCAACTCCACCATCTCAGGCTCATAGGATTGCACCGTTTGGTTGCCGATGAATTGGTGATCCGGAACAAAAAATCCGGCGAAGAATTGTTAAAGATGGATGGGGGTGCGGTAGTCCTATCATTTCGGGGCCTATTGCACCTAAAAATTGATGAAGTGCGACTCATTCAACCCACCCTTTCGATTTCCCCTCATTTGACCGAACTTTTTTCCCCGGCTGCTGAGGGTAAGAAAAAAACGGCAGCCCAAAATTCCTCGCCGTTGCCAATCGGATTGCTCCGCTTGGTTTGTGAAGAAGGCATGCTGCGCGTGCACAACATGGGGGATCAGTTTCCTGAACTTCATGCAAAATTTACCTTTGATCTCCACAACCTCACCTTGCCGCCTTCAAAAGAAGAACAGAGCATCATCTTCTGGTCAATTTCCGCCCAGGGAGCTTCGGCGCGGAAGCCCTTTTTGGACCTGGATCGCATGGAGGTGCGTTTTAGCTTCGATCAATTGGCGCAGAGTCAACTCCAGCGCATTCTTGTTCAAGGAGGGAGGCTGATCATCGGGCACCAGCTGCGCGCCCTGACCGCGCATTCGAAGCCGACGCCGTCCACAGCGCCTCAGGCTTCGCAACAGGCCGGTGCCCCCCTTCCGGCTTGGAAAGTCGGTACTCTCAATATCCATAGGGTTGCGGTTGATCTGGAACAGGCGGGGCCGGATGCTTCACGGCTGCATTTTCAACTGACGACCCGCTTGCAAAACATTACTTTGGGAAAAGCCGCTGACAATTTGGGGTCCAACCTGCAAACTGTGCAGCTTTCGGACATTGCCCTGCGTGCGCCAGCTCCTTCGGGGCGCGAAGTGATAAATCTGAAAACCATCTTTATTCGATTTACTTTGGAGAATTTGCTTCGCGAAGAAATCGAGGAAGTGGTGCTGCTCTATCCCACGATTTATCTGAGCGAGGATCTTTTGGCCTATATGGACTCGATGTCGGCTCGGACTCCCGACGCAGGGAACGTCGGTAAACCGGCACCGCAGTCGCCTTCTGCCGTCCGCTCTTCTTCTCCAACATCGGGCTGGACGATTCGAAGGCTTCGGGTGGATTTTGGAAACCTCGTCATTGGTGGAAGTGCGAGCCAAAACGTCGGGCTTCCCGTAAAGTTCGAAACGGATATTCGAAACATCGCTCTGGATAACCTGGCGGCCCTGAAACTGGACGCGCAGCTTCGTGTGCCTGCTGAAAGTTACGAGTTTAAGTCCTACCAACTCGAATTTGCGAGCAAGTCGGGAGAGTTAAAATTTGCCTATCCCCCCGAAAAAGGCGCCAGTAACGTGGTCACAGTCTTGCATCTTTCGCACCTTCGTTGGCGGCAATATCAGCTCCAGGACCCTTGGCTGGGAGTAACTTTCGACCATCAGGGAATTAACGGACGATTTGGAGCCAAAGCCTATCAGGGTTACGTCATAGGGGGATTTACTTTTCTTTTTAGTGCCAAGTCTCCTTGGTCCGGTTGGGTAGGCGGGCGCAAACTGGATCTCACTCAGCTCACCAGTGTCATCTCCCCGGAGAATTTTAGCATGACCGGGCCTCTGAACTTGGTGTTACAAGTGAACGCTCATGGCCCCACCATCGACAGGATGAAAGGGGAATTTCGTGTTGGCACGCCGGGTAAGATGCGGGTCGGAAAAATAGACAACCTTTTGAAAGAACTGCCTCGGGACTGGCCGTCTTTCAAGCGGAGTGCGGCAACCATTGCGCTTGAGACGCTCCGAGACTTCGAATATAAAAAAGCGGTTGGAGACTTTTGGTTTGCTGACTCTCAAGGTGTGTTGGACCTTAATTTGTCCGGGCCGAGCGGAGGGCGGAAATTTAAGTTTCTTCTCCACAGTCACAACAACAAATCAAGTTACTGGAACTCTTCAGCTGCTCTGAATCAATGAAATATGGATTGTCCTCTAGGATGTTGCGCAAAAAAGAGAAGCTTGTTAGTGCGGCGGCTGCCGGAGGGCTTCTTGGGCTCCGGGGACTTCCCGGCCGCTGCCGGCTGCGGAATGT
The DNA here is from genome assembly GCA_003176035.1 of Verrucomicrobiota bacterium. Classification (GTDB taxonomy): domain Bacteria; phylum Verrucomicrobiota; class Verrucomicrobiia; order Chthoniobacterales; family Xiphinematobacteraceae; genus Xiphinematobacter. Next base: position 8,379 of record PSRL01000029.1, on the reverse strand, counting down.
CAGTTACTATATTTGGGCCATTTTTGCGTTGTTGGGGGGCGGCGGCTGTTCCCTGCCTCCCGTGAAACTGGCTACACCCGAGCCCATGCAAGTGGATATTAAGATGAGGGTGGATGTTTATCAATATGCTGCTGGCGATGGCGTCGCCAAAGGAAAGAAAAGTCAGTCGGAAGCTGCTCCGCAGCAGCAGGACTCTTTCCTTGCGGCTTCCGATATCGTGCGAAGCAATCGACGCGCCGATATTCAGGTTTTTAAAAATGGACAATACGTGGGAGAAGCCCACGATGGCCTTTTGGCGATGTTAAAGGAGCCGCCGGGAGACCTTGGAGATCGTCTGCGTAAAACTGTCGGAGCCGAAAATGCGGACCGGAGTGCCGAAATGCAGGCTACGGCGCAAAAAGAAAAAATTCCGCTTTCGGAAGTCCAAAACAAACAGGGCGAAACAAATCGCATCCGAGCTTTTAAAGGAGAATGGATCGAAAAACCTAACCCCGATGGCACCTTTACATGGGTCCGAAAAGACTCCTAGAGCCAGACTCCTAGAGCCTTTATCCAGACCACTCCACATTCCGCGATGATGCTGCAAGAATGGAAAATTTATCTGGCTGTCTTTCTGGGAGGCGCCTTGGGAAGCGTCGCTCGCTATGCTCTGGCTGGCTGGATCGCCGGTAAGGCAGGGAACGCCTTTCCATGGGGCATCCTTGCCGTCAATGCCTTGGGATGTTTTCTCATGGGTTGGTTTTACGGCATCACCACCCTGAACGGAAGCCTCTCGATTTCCCCTGCTCTACGTGCTTTTTTGATGATCGGCCTCTGTGGCGGATTTACAACGATGTCCTCCTTTACCCTCCAAACCATTCTGCTTGCTATGGAAAGTCGGCCCAGCTGGGCTTTGCTCAATGTTGGACTCTCCCTGGGGGTCGGTCTCATCCTGACCTGGCTGGGTGTCATGCTCTCTCAGTGGTCAAAATAAGCATATCCTGTCTGTTTTTGGCATCGCGGTTGCCACATTAACTATTTAATGAAAAAACACTCTAACAGCCTTTATAGGAGTTTCGCTTTAATAAAAAAATGCTCTAGCTGGAATTTTTCGGAGCGGTTCACTACCGTCTTCGGAGATGAAATACATTTTTGTGACCGGGGGTGTGATTAGCTCGCTTGGGAAAGGACTTGCGGCCGCTTCGCTAGGAACTCTTCTGGAGCGGAGAGGGCTGAAAGTAGCTCTGCAAAAGTTGGACCCTTATCTCAACGTGGACCCTGGCACCATGAGCCCCTTTCAACATGGTGAGGTTTATGTCTTGGCGGATGGCGCCGAAACCGACCTGGATCTGGGGCACTATGAGCGTTTTACGCGGTGTATTTTGAGTCGCTCAAACAACGTGACCAGTGGCCAGATCTACGAAACCGTCCTTTCCAAAGAGAGACGTGGGGACTACCTCGGAAAAACGGTTCAAGTGATCCCCCATATCACCGACGAAATCAAAACGTGCATTCGGCGTCTCGGCCTCACATCGGGCGCTGACGTGCTGATCACGGAAATTGGCGGTACAACTGGGGACATCGAAGGCCTGCCTTTCTTAGAAGCAATCCGGCAGTTCATTCTTGAAGTTGGAAGTCGGAACGCGATGATCATGCACGTCACATTGGTGCCCTTCATTAAAGCGGCTGGCGAACTGAAAACTAAGCCGACCCAACAAAGCGTTGCTAAACTGCGCGAAATCGGCCTTCAACCTCAGGTCCTCATCTGTCGCAGCGAAATGCCCATTGACGAAGAAGCCCGTCAAAAACTTTCCCTCTATTGCAATATCCCGCGAGAAGCAGTCATAGAAGCTCGCGATGTCGAGAATACCATTTATGAATTTCCCCTGAATCTACAAGCCGAGGGCTTGGATTCCTTTATTTGCAAAGTCTTGGAGCTCCATACTGGCCAGCCGGATATGTCCGACTGGCACCAATTTGTGCAGCGGGTGGTTGACCCGAAAAAGAGGGTGAGAGTTGCCGTCGTAGGCAAATATATTGAATTGCCCGATGCTTATAAAAGTATCTACGAATCACTCACACATGCCGGGGCCAGCCATGATTGTGGGATTGACCTGGTTCTGGTGGACGCCGAGGCCCTTGAAGCGGACGGAGCTGAAAAATATCTCCATGGGGTTGCCGGTATCCTGGTGCCGGGGGGGTTTGGCGATCGCGGAGTGGAAGGCAAAATCCTCGCCGCCAAATTTAGCCGGGAATCTCATATCCCTTATCTGGGGCTCTGTCTGGGCATGCAAATAGCCACTATTGAATTTGCCCGCGGCGTCTGCGGATTTAAAAATGCTAACAGCACGGAATTTGACCCCGCGACGCCACACCCTGTCATTGCAATTTTAGAAACACAGTTAAACGTTGCCAATAAAGGCGCCTCGATGCGGCTCGGCACCTGCCCCACTGTAATCCAAGAAAACACCTTAGCCCATCGAGTCTATGGCCAAACTGAAATCTACGAGCGACACCGTCATCGCTATGAATTTAACATGCGATATCGAGAGGAAATGGAAAAACAGGGGTTTTTAATTAGCGGCACCTCTCCTGAGGGCTCCTTAGCTGAAGTGATCGAACTGAAGAGCCATCCCTGGTTTTTAGCATGTCAATTTCATCCGGAATTCCAATCAAAGCCCAACCTGCCTCATCCGCTTTTCAAAGGCTTTGTTTCCGCCTGCCTGGGGCGTTTATCATAAGTAAACACCCGCAGGCGGCAATCCCTACCCCTTTCATGGGGATTTTTAAACTTCTACTGTAAATTCTTTTCGGTGATCGATGTCTCCGGATTGCCGGATGCCCCGGGTTGCTGGTTGGCTTCGGATTGCCGGATGCCTCCGGATTGCTGGGCAAGTTTTGTCTCATGACATTGGTCCATGTATCCTGCAAGGCAACCATCTTGAAATGCTTGCACCCGCAGATCGGTTACGGCAGGGCGTGTGTTGGCATTTTTGAGCAGCTTGCTAATTTGCGCTTCCGTTTCGTCATTTTTAATAGCGTCATAGGCAACGCGAATGTTCTCTTCGGTTTCACCTGGTTGCGCGGGCGAATGACGATCCGTCTTGTTAATTTCCTCCCCCGTTTCCAGATTGCTGCCACTGCCAGCTACTAAATGAGCAACGTCCTTGCTGGGTTTGTGAGAGAACTGAGGGCCGAGGGCCCGCAGAAATGAGAGGAACCTTTCCATTCGGCTCCGCCTAATTTTTTCTGCGGTTGGAAATGTCGCTTCGTAACCCTTTGTGAATGAATTTTTTAATAGATCTTTCTCTGCCCGACTTAATGTCAGCGAAGCCTCAAGTTTGTAATTCACTTTCCTTTTAGATTCGGGAGTGTCGAATGTGAAACCGAATTGAGAGTAATATAGTCTTTTAGGGCTGGAACCTGGCGCGTAAGTTACGCGACTTTCAAAAATGTTTTTAAAGGATGGTTTTTTGTAATCTGCTTGAACCGGTTGCTTCAGTAGAATTTTAGCATGAGCAACTGGATTGGGCAGCCTAAATAAAGATGATCGGAATTTTAACATAATTTTTGGAGTTTTGTTGAGATTTAATACTCGACCTAAAATCCATGAGACGCCTGGGATTGCCTAACGAAAAATCCGGGTAGAAGTAACTGGCGTCTCTTAAGTAAAAACTACGATGTCTAAAGATATTCAAAAATTCCTGGCAACGCCGGTCTTCCTAGGTTTTAGGTAGGTTCTACACTACGGTGCCGTTAATGTGTGCTGCCAGGCAACCATGTTGAAATGCTTGCACCCGCAGCTCGGTTAAGTCAGGGCGTGTGGCGCCATACTCGCGCAGCTTTCTAATTTCCTCTTGCGCTTTGTTGTAATGTTCAATCTCGCTGAAGTTGATGCCATATTCTTGGGGGGACACGCGGCGCTTGGGAGACTGCCAATGCAGATTATTCCTGAAAAATGATCTGGTCTTGAATTTAAAAAAGGAGCGGACCTTTTCCATGGGGCTCCGCCTAATCCTATATGCGGCCGGGAATTCCGTTTGGTAGCCTTTTTCGAAAGAGCATCTTATGAGGGTTTTATCTGTCCGACTTAATCTGCACGGCATAGCAAATTTGCAACGCATTTTCTTTTTAGCTTCGGGAGTACCGAATGTGAGACCAAATTGACAGCTATATGTCCCTCTGGGACTGGAACCTGACTGGAGAGCTAGGTGACCTTTTACAAATATTTCATCGGATGGTTCTTTGTCATTTGCTTTATTCAGTTTCTTCAGAGAAGTTTTACAATGAGCAACTAAATTTCTATCAATTCTTATAGCTTGTAACATAATTTTTGGAATTTTATTGAGGTTTAATACTCGACCGAAAGTCCATGAGACGCCTGGAATTTTCTAACGAAAAATCCGGATAGAAGTGACTCGCGTCTCTTAAATAGGAGATACGGGGGTCTAAAGATAGTTAAACATTTCTGGAAACTCTGGTTTTGGGAGAGGTTCTATTAAAATTTCTGCGATCCTTGGTTTTTGAGATCTGATGGGGCCATTTTATCTATCACGTGGTAAACTTTCTTAATTTTCTCTTCTATCGTCTTCTGCAGAGCCATTTTGATATCCGGATTTAATTCTTCCAAATTTATCGGTTCCCTCTTAATTGTTTGCCCGCTGGTGCGGGGGGGCTTCCGGCCATGGCCGCTATTTCGTCCAGAATTTTTTGGCTCTCCTCGTCCCATTGATTTATCTTCTCCTTTATCTTCATGTGAGTTTCCGGCGTCCATTTTATAGCCTCCTTCTTCACGGCCTCTTCGGAGTGATCTTTGTCATCTCCGGACTTGCGAGGAACTTGCATTGTACTTTCACTATTCCCATTTCTCAAACCGTCTTCAGATAATTGCAACGTATAGATTTTATTCTCGAAAACGCCGGGGGAACTGGCACAAGCCTGCTGCCTACGAGAACAGCGGTCCATCTTTTTAATTTTCAATTTCTTGAGGAAATTGAAACAAGATGATTTGGTTTTTTTTCCATTATTAGCACTGCTAGTTGACTGAAAACATCCAAACAGTCTGTTTGCTATGGACTTATACCCCAGAGAGCTCAATGGAATTTAATTTACAGGAGAATAATACTTCGCGAAATACGTGGATTTTAGTAGAAGTTACCCAGAGCGAAACCCCCAGAAATGAGAGCAACTTCGTGAGTCTTTCGCCCTCAGCCATTGTTGTAAAAGCGCGTCCGCAGGGCTAGAGAACATGCTTCCCAAGTCTTGGTGTCACACTTTTTTATAAAGCATTTTCCAAAATCCACTGCGTGAATGACATTCAAATTCTCATGAGGGCGGAAGGGCATTTCTATGATGATGCCGCTGTCGCTTACAATAGTTGCTTTGATATTATCGAGTTGGATAGGAGATTGTGCTGTAACGTCATACTCCCAGTTGATGCCATCATAAGATTTTCCGTAAATGTCATATTTACATCCTATATCTTCGCTCTGACTTGTCCATTTCCAGTGACGAAACTCACGCGGCCTGGAACATCCTATTGATCGCATTACTGTATTCCAAAAAGAACCGCTGGTATACTCTCCCACGCTGGGGGCCCCCAGCGGGATTTCGACATGTGCAAACACATTCCTTATCTCGCGCAATAACTGAACTATGGGGCGCATTGGTATGCCTGGTAGTTGCTATCGCTTAGAGAGGCTCACTTGCTGCTGCCATTTCACAGCTTTCACCTCTCTGATACGCGCTCAGAGGGAAATTTGCGGCTTATGGTGAGTGTAGGTAAAATGTGATTATTTATCATTGTTTAAAAAACTATGTAGAGAGCCTCTCCCAAAACCTAGGGAGGCCGGCGTTGTTAGAAATTTGGCGATAGGGCATCAGCTTTCCACTGGAGAATTCCGGTAGGTTTAACTGACGATTGGGAGGGGGATACTACTCCATGGGAGGCGTAGGTCCGCCCCATGGACCGGCGAGGGTTGACCCCCTCAACGGGAGAGGTTAGTCTCATTGACTGATGAGTATCGATCAACAAGCTGATCTCCTGTTGGGACATGGGAGGCGGGTGCTCGTAGGGATGAGCGGAGGGGTGGATTCCAGCGTGACCGCTTATCTTTTGAAGCAGCAGGGTTGGGACGTAGTGGGGGTGACCATGAAAGTTTGGCCACAGGACTGTATTTCGCGGGCGGAAGACAAATGCTGTGGACCTCAAGCCATCGCAGATGCGCGTGGGGTAGCACATGCTTTGCAAGTCCCTCACTATGTTGTCGACGAGGCGGCTGATTTTGAGCGCATCGTCATCGATTACTTTGCTAGCGAATACCGGGCTGGGCGGACCCCAAACCCCTGCGTCATGTGCAACGAGAAGCTGAAATTTGGGAATCTCTGGGACAAAGCCCGAGCTTTGGGCGCTGAATACATTGCCACCGGGCATTATGCAATCATCGAACACACAGCGTCCGGTGCCCTACTGCGCAAGGGACGGGACCTTCGGAAAGATCAATCCTATTTTCTCTTTAGCCTCTCCCAGGCGCAACTTTCCCGCGCATTGACTCCTCTGGGTGCAATGACAAAAGACCAAATCCGCGGTATTGCCCGTGAGCTGGGCCTTAAGGTGGCGGATAAGGCGGACAGCCAGGAGATCTGTTTTGTCCCCGGGAACGATTATAAGGCGTTTCTAAAAAGTCACTTGGGAGAAAAAGAATTTCACCCCGGAGGGATCTATAACACAGAAGGGAAATATTTGGGACCTCACGAGGGAATTGAGATGTATACCATCGGTCAACGCAAAGGTCTGCCCGGAGGTTCTCCTCAGCCGCTTTACGTTGTGGACATCGATCCAGAGAGTTCTCGAGTCGTTGTAGGATTTGAAGCTGACCTCATACGGGAAGAATTTGAAGTGGACCGCGTCAATTGGCTGTGCTCCCTGCCTAAAGAGGGCAAGGAGCTGACCGTGAAGATCCGTTATGCCCATGCCGGCACCTTGGCATGGGTTCAGCCCTTGGAAAATGGATCTGCGCTCATTCGTCTCAACGAACCTCAACGTGCGGTTACGCCGGGACAGGCTGCTGTATTTTACGATGGCGATCGAGTGGAAGGCGGCGGATGGATCTGCCGAAAATTAGTTCCGGTAGCTGCATGATTCGATTAGTTCTCACCACATTTCCGGATGTTGAACAGGCAAAGCAGGTAACGCGCCAGCTTGTAAACGGGAAATTGGCCGCTTGCGGAACCATTCTGCCGGCGGCCACGTCGATCTATATTTGGGAAGGCGTTCAGGAAGAAGCTTCCGAATGCCTTCTTTTATTGAAGACCAGCGCTGATCGAGCCCAGGACTTACAGACGGAACTCTTGAAGCTCCACCCTTATGAAGTGCCTGAAATCGTGTCCATTGCAACGGATTCTTGTCACCACCCCTATGCGGAGTGGGTTCTGAGGCAGTGCAAAGAGGTCTGACTTCCGGGGGCGTGGCAGCGCTAGCAGAGGGTTCGGTGTTTTTGCTGGGAATGCGGGGATCGGTGCTAATAAAACGATCTTTGACGGTAGCTTACACCTCAAAAAGCTGCAATTCAGTGGCTTCAAAAGTGATTTAAAAACATCCGTTAAAATCCACTGCTTTGGAGAAATAGCGCATTTGATTTTCGTATGGCACAGCGGTTAGTCTCAATTGCGCGATGACGATTCTTGAAGAAATCCTCAGGGAAGTAAGAGGAGCGCTCAGTTCCACCCGATCCGGACGTCCCGTGGGTGAGTTACGGGCCATGTTAGCGGATGCGCCGCCAGTCCGTTCTTTTTCCAATGCTCTGACTCATTCTTTCGGACTGATTGCGGAGGTCAAAAAAAAATCGCCCAGTGTTGGGCCCATGCGGGCGCAAAATTTTGAAGAAGCACCTTTAGCCTATGAGGGAGCTGACATTGTTCGGGCTCTTTCCGTGCTGACAAATTCCGCCTATTTTGGCATGTCCATTGAGAGTCTGGGTGACATTCGGGCAAGGGTTTCCAAACCCATTTTGCGGAAGGAGTTTATTTTGGATGAGTACCAAATTCGAGAGGCACGTGCTTTTGGGGCGGACGCAATCCTTCTTATGGCCAATGTGCTGGACGCACCGCGCCTGCGTGGTTTCTCCGACCTTGCCCACGAACTCGGAATGGAGGTGCTTTTTGAAGTCCATACCGCGCAGGAAATCCAACTTCTGCCACCCGATGCTAAAATAATCGGTATCAACAGCCGGAAATTTAAAACCAAGCATGGCTTTGTGGGTAAATCGGGGGCTTCCGAACAGGATTTTACTGTGGACCTCAGTGTTTTTCAACTCAATGAGGAACTGCCGCCTGGTACGCTTCGCGTTGCGGAAAGCGGGATTGCTCCATCGAACATCAAACAGGTTTCCGGAGTCTTTC
>PSRL01000185.1 GCA_003176035.1 Verrucomicrobiota bacterium | reverse complement strand
AGAGAGTCCAGAGCATAACGAGCCGCTCCTAGAAGGGAGGCTTGATCATTCAAGATAACTTGGATTGGCATACGCCGCATTAAAGCGTCCATTCTACCCTTATCCGCAAAGGCATGCAGAAAAATAGTGCTTTTAATGCGTTCCGCATTGCGGACCGGGATGCCGCCCCCCAAATATACCCCACCGGTTGCCATGGTTTTCAATGCTAGATTTCCTGCTTCAGCCGCAAGACATCCCACAAAAATTTCCATGGTCTGGACGCAGGTGGAACAAGACCCGGAATGAGCATGTTTTGAGATCACATAGCCGGTATCCTGGGTTGCCATTTCTGCGATTACTTCCGGAGCAGGCTCCCCTCGACCGGTGTCGCGCAAAAAATTGAAGATATTCTGAATTCCTTGGCCGCTAATGACGCGCTCACAACTCACATGCCCGAAATGTCGGGTCAGATATTGCAGGAGCGCCATTTCTAGTTCGGTTCGCGGAGCAAAATCCGCATGTCCGCCTTCGCAAGCCCAGATTTGATGGCGCTTTCCATCCCAAAAGAGGCCCGCCTCGCCCAAACCGGTGCCAGGAGAAATCACGCAACGGTTGCCCATTTCGGCATCAGCCTCGCCTTTTTGAACCGTAAGGAAGTCCGAAGGTTTCAATTCCGTGATCCCATAACCATTGGCAGCCAAATCATTTACCAAATGCACAGAAGGAATGGAAAACTCTTCGCCAATTTCCTGCGCGTTGACGCCCCAGGGCAAATTAGTCAGTTTTGCTTCGCCCTGATGGACTGGGCCGGGCACCCCGAAACAAGCGGCTTGAATATACAGCGTTTCTTTAGCAAGGAACTGCCTTAGGATTGTATTTAAGCGAGGATATGAGGCGCTTGCAAATCGGCGCGTTCGCAGCGAGACCAAGTGGTCACCCGCTTCGCTTCGATCAACACTAAAGAGTGCAATATTGCATTTTGTGCCACCGATATCCCCCGCCAGAATGTGTTCTGATCGATGAGGAGGCATGAAAAGGGACGGTTTGGATTAAGATATTTTGGGGTAATGATGCCATTGATGACCGAACTTGGCAATAAGTCGATCAGATGACTCAGGTCCCCAGCTTCCGGCGGCGTAATTTGGGAAATCCCTAGCAGGTAATGCCTGCCAGACATCCAAGATTGGATCAACGATTTGCCAAGAAGTATCGACGCTATCATAACGATGGAAAAGTGTGGGATCGCCAATAATACAATCGTATAGCAATGTTTCATAACCCGTGGCGCCGTCTCCTCGCCCGAACTCGCTGTAGTTGAAATTCAGAGGGACATTTGCCAGAGTGATTTTAGGTCCCGGACGCTTGGCGTGGATGTCCAGTGTAATTCCTTCTTCAGGTTGTATGTACAAAACCAGCCGATTGGGAGGGATATGGTTGGGCATGTTCTTCCCAAAAAGGAGAAGGGGCACGGTTCGAAACCCGATCACAACTTGGGTTGTGTGTGCGGCCAGGCGCTTACCGGTCCGAATAAAAAATGGAACCTGCGCCCATCTCCAGTTTTCCACACTCAACTTAAGTGCTACAAATGTTTCAGTATTAGAGCTGAGGCTCACCTGAGGCTCCCTCCGGTAGGCGGGGACAGCCTCGCCTGAAATTTCGCCGGCGCCATATTGACCACGAATAGTATTGGAAAGGATCTCCTCGGGAGACATCGGTCGAATCGCTTCCAGGACCTTCAATTTCTCATCGCGTACGGAATCGCCGGAAATGGAACTAGGAGGCTCCATAGCAATGAGAGCCAGGACAGAGAGGATGTGGTTTTGAACCATATCTCGCATGGCGCCTGCTTGGTCATAATAACTGCCTCGCAATTCCACCCCAAGGGTCTCCGCCACGGTAACTTGTACGTACTCGATATACCGTCGATTCCAAGTGGGTTCAAAAACGGAATTGCCGAAGCGAAAAACCAGGATGTTCTGAACAGTTTCTTTACCTAGGTAGTGGTCGATGCGGTAGATTTGGTTTTCCTTCAATTCTTGCGAAAGCTCGTTGTTCAGAGCGCGAGCGCTACTCAGATCGTGGCCGAATGGCTTTTCGACAATGACGCGTCGCCAGCCCTTCTCATCTTCTTTAGTGAGCCCAATTGCGCCCAATTGTCGAACTACTGTGGAAAACAAAGTCGGAGCAACAGCCAGATAAAATAAAATATTGCCTGGAATTTTTAGCTGGCCGTGAACCCGCTCCAGCACAGTTTTGAGTTTTTCAAAAGTGGCTGTGCTATTGAGATCACCTGAAATATAAAAGGAGCGCTTCCGAAATTCTTCCCAGATCGTCTCGTCTATTGGACGGTGGGCGGAAAACTCATGAATTTCCGAGGTAATTTCATCCCGAAACCACTGGTCGTCCCCTGGTGAGACCGCAACCCCAAGAATAGCGAAATCCTTCGGGAGAAGACCAAGTGCTTTGAGATTATAAAGAGCGGGCAGAAGTTTGCGTTTGGTCAGATCACCGCTGGCTCCAAAAATAACGATAATGCAGGGGTCGCCAGGGCGATCATGACCAGCGGGGGGTGGTGTCACCATAGAATATCTATATCACTGCTGTCAGTATAGCGTAATATCCATAGGTTTGTCACGTTTCGGCCACCACAATTAAGGGCGGGGCCGCCCACACCGCTGTTTTGAGAGCGCAAAAATACTAGCACCTCTCTCCCAGACCCTAGCAACTCACACGGGCCGCTCGCCAGCGGAGCCGGAAAAAAATCGTTCGGGTACTACATACCCAGGCAGGCGGTCAGTCCTCCTCGGAAAATCCCTTCTAGGACTTGATTTTAAATCATATTGATATAAATCAACTTACGAAAGTCTTTGCAAATTTTCCTAAAAATGGAACTTATTCCGGACTAGGTAGAAATTCCCCCTGGATATTCTTAAAAAAGCTGGTAGACTATTTAGGCTCTGTTATGCAAAGAAAAAGTGCATTTTCCCGTCGGCTTCCGGATCTAGTCACAGAAGAACTCGTTGCTGCGCTCTTAACAAAGAGCTCTGCTTTCGAATTTAAGCAACTCTTTGATATTGTGTACGAAAGGCTTCGTGCCCGAAATGCGGCAAGTGGTGGCGAAGAGATGCTGCGCCTTAGGGCGTATGAAAAGCTTCAGAACCTGGTTTCGCGGGGGATGGTCAAAAAAAGCGGTAAAAAATACAAGGGATTGGCGACCTTATCGAAGGCTTTAACACCGGGAGACCCTCATTTTGCGGTGAAGTAGCTAATTTCATACGGTTTTTAAGGAATTTACAGGGTAGACGAACCTTACCTGCGAATACGGTATTTAAAAAAAAATCCGATGCTATCGGGTGCTCCTGTCTTAGTTTGCGGGTGCAAAAGAGGTTGATTCACCTGGCCTTCCGCCGAACTCAAAAAAGGCAACAAAGTTGGTTGAGTCTTGCCCTAAACAAGTAGAGGTATATAAGTGATTCATGCTTAAAGAGTATGTTCCAGTGCTTTTACATGCCCTGCTAGCCGTAGGATTTGCCTCGCTCGCTTTAGCCATTAGCTTTATGCTTGGCAAGAAGGGCCGTCACAATCGAACGAAGGATGCTCCCTATGAATGCGGGGTGACGTCTGTGGATTCTAAAAATTGCCCGCCTTTTGCTGTAAAATTTTACCTCGTGGCCATGCTTTTTCTGCTTTTCGATATCGAGATTATTTTTCTATATCCGTGGGCGGTTGTGTTTCAGAGATTTTTAAATCATTTTGGCCCCCAGTTGCTTTGGAGTTGTCTCAGTTTTGTCGGAATTCTATTGGTTGGATTTTTCTACGCTGTCCGCAAGGGAGCGTTGGATTGGGGTCGACGAATGCCCTTAAATACAAGACAGATGTAATTTCCGATGGTACACCATTTGGTTCTCTTTAAATTACGGCCGGAAGTGGACGAGAAAACCGTAGAATCTATGATGCGGGATACAAGAATTTATCTTCTCCGCATTCCCGAAGTATTAGCTGTGCGCTGCGGAAAAAGGATCAATCCGAAGAATCAGTGGTCATTTTTTGTGGGAATTGATGTAGATTCCATGGAAAAACTCGAGATTTATTCTAAGAACGCGAACCATGTGAAATACGTGGAAGAAATCATTAAGCCCCATGTGGTTGATCACTTATCGCTAGATTACGAAAGCGATCCCGCAAAGGATATCAGATATTCTTGAATGCAGTTCACCGCGAAATGGATTTCTTTTGCGGAAATTTCGAAGGGAGGAGCAAAGGAGAGCACGTTGCCAGCAGGGGAACCGGCCAAAAAAATCAGCCCTTTCCGTAGAGCAAATTTCATGAGTTGGTTTGTGAGGTTGGCATCAGGAGCTTTTTGAGCATTGATGAATTCTATTCCCAGCATAAGTCCAATGCCTCGAACATCCCCAATAGCGGGATGTTGACTCTCCTTCAAGGCGCCGCGCAGGAGGAGGCCCATTTTCCTGACATTTGCTGCCGTTTGAGGATCGCTATGTTGCCGCAGAGATGCTATCGCCATTGCGCAACCCAGGGGATTCCCTAAAAACGTGCTTGTATGTAAAGCTTCCCCCGTGGAAGGAGGCCAGGCGTCCATAATATCGCTTCGCCCAACACAGACAGAAAGAGGAAATCCATTGGTGAGGGCTTTCCCTAGGCAAATCATGTCGGGTACAACTTTGTTGTGTTCGCATGCAAAGAGACGTCCTGTCCGGTTAAAACCCGTGTAAATTTCATCCAAGATCAGAAGGATTTTGTGGGTGTTGCAAATCCGACGAAGAAGCACGAGAAAGTCAAGAGGGGGGGCAACTTCTCCGCCTCGCGCCTGGATAGGCTCTACTAAGATGCAGCCGATATTGCGCGTGGCAATCGCTTCCTCAATTTGATTTTCCAGATTTTTTAAGCAAAAATTGGAACAATTTGGGAAATGCTCACCCTCCAGTCGAAAGGTGTCGGGAACCTCGAAAGGACAGCGATAGCAGAAGGGATACGGCAACTGCATCGAGAAACGACCTAATTGCCGTGCAAAAGGTTTCCGGAAGTAGGGAATTCCGCCGATTTCCAGGGCACCATAACCTAGACCGTGATAGCCTCCGGTAAAAGAAAGTACGCCAGGTTTGCCATTGTAAAGAAGGGCGGTTTTCAGAGCAGCCTCAATACTTTCAGACCCCGAATTGCAAAGAATTGTTTTGGCTCTGCCGAGTCCCCAGCGTTCAAAAGTTAATTTGCTGAGCATTTCACAAAGCTCCACCTTTCTTTCGGAGGGATGGACATCGCCCATGGCGTGCCAAAGCTCCGAAGCTTGCTGCTCTAAAGCATGGCGAATGGGTGGTGAATCGTGGCCCAAGCTCATCACCCCGAAAGCCGAGGTAAAGTCGAGAAATCGATTGTCATCAACATCCCAAACATTCACCCCTCCCGCTCGTTTCCAGAAAATTGGGAATTCGGCGTCCAGATAAGTTATATTTTGGGATTCCACTGCATGAAGTCTTCGAGCGAGCGCTTGGGACTTCTGGCCCGGAATTGGTAGAGTGACTTGTGGCAACATTATCGGCGTGTCCTTTTTTTAATTATAGAACACCTATCCTAAAACCTAGGGAGGCCGGCGCGAGAAGCAATTATGACAGAGGATCAGGAGCGAGCGAGGTTGGTCAGGTATCCTCTGCGATACCTGACCAACTTAAGCGACACCATCCTATGGCAAATGGGCTCTCACCCACAAAAGGTTGCCGCCCTTTTGGAGCCAGGCTGTGTTCCGGAAACCTTAATTGCGGTTGTGGGTCCTTTCTAAAACGCTCCGACGAGGTTGGTGTAAACGGACTCAAAACTCTTGGCCGATAAACGCCAAGAAAAGTCCTGGGACAGGATGCTGGAGACTAGCTGGGTCCATTGATCTTTACTCTGAAAAATTTCGAGGGCGCGCCGAATGCCATCCAAAAACGCTTCCGGCGTATTTTCATAAAATACAAAACCTGTGCCGCTTTTGTTTGCGGGTTCGTAGTCTTGTACAAATTGATAAAATCCACTACAGGCTCGAATCACCGGCACTATTCCATATTTTAGGCTCTTCATAAGAGTAGCTCCGTCGAGTTCGAGGTCGCTGGGAGAGAGAAAAATGTCGGCTCCGGTAAAAATCTGATGCAATGTGGACTCATCAGATTCCGGAAGGTAAGCAAATTTGAAACGGTATCTGTGAGCAAAAACCCGCAATGCTACATCAGATCCGCCGCTTCTGCCAAACACTACGATTCGCACGTCTTCTGCAAGCAAGCGATCCAAGATAGCTAAAAGCATGGCAACACCTTCTGAGGTTAACAGCCGACTGATTACGGTGATTACGGGGCCTTTTGGGGAGGAAGTCAGATGTAATGAGGAGAGCAACTCAGAGGAGCACTTGGATTTGCCTGCGGGATGAGAGACACCATAAAATTTATCAATGGATTTATCGCAGCTGATTCCGTCACAAATTTCATGAAGTTTTTGAGAATGTTCCCGTAGAACGGCATCCAATCCACAGCCATATTCAGGTTTTTGAGCTTCTATCATATAGCGCGAACTGGGAAGAACGATGGCGTCAGCAAAAAGGATGCCCCCTTTCAGGAAATTCAAACTCCCATAAAATTCCAAACCCGTAGCGGAAAAATAGTGCTTGGGGAGGTTTGTAAATGCAAAGTCACGACTCCAAAAATTTCCTTGGTCTTCTAGTGAAGAAATACTGAGAACCGTTTTGAAAGGTAGACCTGCATCCTTTACCATTGCCGGTATCAGAGCGGTTTGCCAGTCATAACATTGAATAATATCGGGTAAGGGAGAAATACGCCGTGCAAGCTGGATAACACAACGGGCATAAAACGCAAAACAGGCGGATTTGTCAGAATGATTATAGTGTCTCTCGCTGCCAGGCTCTTCCCGATCAAAGAACTCGTCTCTTCCTATAAATAGGAGCTGAATACCGTCAATTGTATGGGTCTCGAAAATTTCGCACGGCAGATATTGCGTGCCGATAGGAACCGAAAATTGTACTCCAGTGGATTTAGGATAAATTTTTTTTTCCTTTAAGAGCGATCGATAAAAGGGGAGAACGATACTGACTTTGTGGCTCAGTTTGTGGAGTTCTCGCGACAAAGCGAGGCAAGCTGACCGTTCTGTTTCGCTGAGGAGTTCACTGGCGGCCATCAAGATTTTCATTGTTTTCGGAGCAACAAAGAAAAGCAGTATTTTAAAAGGCCCTGCAAGACACTAAATAGTACACCCTGAAAAAGAGCTGAAAAGCATCCGGCGTCCTGCGTTGCTCAGTCGTCGAGTAGCGTAAGGCTACATTTCCTCCTGCGTCTTGGCGGCAGAGGCTTTTGAACCCTTTTTCCCAAAACTTCTTCGACCAGGTTTCTCATTCCTCAAACGCCTTTTTCAGGATTAAACTAAATAGCACGAATTAATTATAAAATGGCACCAATGCTTTTTTGCAGAGAAGCCGATGTATACCGACGATTCATCCTGGCAATAAATTGGGCGGAAATGTTGGCAGGGCAAACTGCTTCGCACTCATAAAAATTCGTGCAACCTCCGAAGCCCTCTGCGTCCATCGCGTGAACCATATTGAGAACTCGGCGTTTAGATTCGGGCTGACCTTGCGGCAAGAGACCTAGATGCGCAACCTTTGCAGAGACGAAAAGCATCGCGGAGCTATTTGGGCAAGCTGCCGCACAGGCACCACAGCCAATGCAGGCAGCGGCATCCATGGCGGAATCAACAATAGGTTTCGGAATAGGAATGTTATTCGCATCCGGTGCGGAGCCACAACGTTCGCTGATAAAGCCGCCTGCTTGGATAACGCGATCGAATGCGGAACGATCGATGGAAAGATCCCGAATAATCGGAAATGCCCCTACGCGGAACGGTTCTATGTAGATGGTGGCTCCATCCCGAAATTTACGCATGTAGAGCTGGCAAGTGGTGCCGCGCCCAGGCCCATGGGGCACACCATTAATCGTCAAACTACAAGTCCCACAAATCCCTTCTCGACAATCGTGATCAAATTGGATGGGCTCTTCGCCGCGAGAATTCAGATCCTCATTGACGATATCGAGCATTTCCAAAAAAGAAGCCTCTGCCGGAATATTTTTTGCCTCAAAGGGAACCATCTTTCCGGCTGCGGAGGAATTCGCCTGTCGCCAAACTTTAAGATGAAAATTCATATCCAACTTCGGTGGTTTTTCTGATAAGTGACATGGTGCAAATAATGTCCTTCTTGTACTATAAGTTGCAAAAAAAATTGCACGAAGTCCGTAATAACTTCGTTAGTTCCTTTGAGAAGCGGCCGGGTCCAAACACGTCCTTTTTTCACTACAAATTGCATAATATCACAACATCTATTTGTAACTCCGTGTGGCGAGGTGAACTGCCTCGTAAATCAGAGGTTCTTTAACAAGAGAAGGCAGGGATTGCTCGCCTTCGAATTTCCATGCCGCCACGTAGGCGAAATTTTGATCGTCGCGCAAAGCTTCGCCATCGCCGGTTTGGTGTTCCACACGGAAATGTCCTCCGCAGGATTCCTCTCGATGGAGAGCGTCACGACATAAGAGTTCTCCAAGCTCCAGAAAGTCGGCAATTCGCCCCGCTTGTTCTAAGGATTGATTGAAGCTTTTTTCCGAGCCTAAGACATTGACATTTTTCCAGAATTCTTCGCGCAGCAGAGGGATTTTTTCTAAGGCGTTAATTAAACTTTCCTTACTGCGAGCCATTCCGCAATTTTCCCACATGAGATTTCCTAGCCGGTGGTGAAAAGAACCGGCAGATTGATTCCCGCGTATGGAAAGGAACTGTGCAGTCGATCGGCGTATTGCTTTTTCTGCATCTTGAAACGCGGAATGGTCCACACTGGGCCGCTTCCCAAATTGCTCTGAGAGATAATGTCCTATTGTATAAGGGATTACAAAATATCCATCCGCAAGCCCCTGCATAAGCGCACTAGCTCCCAAGCGATTAGCACCATGATCGGAGAAATTAGCTTCGCCAAGCACATAGAGACCTGGGATATTACTCATTAAATGATAATCTACCCAGAGGCCCCCCATGGTGTAGTGCACAGCCGGGTAGATGCGCATGGGCCGTTCATAGGCGTTCTCTCCGGTGATATTCTCGTACATCTCAAAGAGATTCCCGTACCGTTCTTCAACAGTTTTACGCCCCAACCTTCCTAGGGCGTCGCTAAAATCCAAGTAAACGCCACGCCCACCTGGACCCACACCTCGTCCCTCATCACAAACTTCTTTGGCGCTGCGCGAAGAAATATCTCGGGGAGCCAAGTTTCCGTAACTGGGGTATTTGCGTTCGAGAAAATAGTCGCGATCTGACTCAGGAACGTCTCGAGGAACTTTATTACAATCCTTTTTTTGCTTGGGAACCCAAACGCGACCATCATTACGTAAGGACTCGGACATGAGAGTCAGCTTTGACTGATAATCACCACTGACTGGAATGCAGGTGGGGTGAATTTGAGTGTAACAGGGATTGGCAAACAATGCTCCGCGTTTATAAGCGCGATAAATAGCTGTGGCATTACAACCTCTGGCGTTCGTTGAGAGGTAGAACACATTCCCGTAACCGCCGGTGCAGAGAAGAACTGCGTCTCCTGCATGAGAACGAATTTCTCCTGTAATGAGATCGCGAACCACAATACCTTTTGCGTTTCCGTCTACTAAGACAAGGTCCAACATTTCCGTGCGAGGAAACATTTTTACCTGCCCCAGCGCAATTTGCTGTTCCAGGGCTTGATAGGCGCCTAAAAGCAATTGCTGACCTGTCTGGCCGCGTGCATAAAATGTCCGAGAAACTTGAGCACCGCCAAAGGAACGATTTGCAAGAAGACCGCCATATTCGCGAGCAAAAGGGACACCCTGTGCGACGCATTGATCGATAATGGATGCGCTGACTTCCGCGAGGCGATAGACATTTGCTTCGCGGGAACGAAAATCGCCTCCTTTGATAGTATCGTAAAAAAGTCGAAAAACACTGTCACCATCGTTCTGGTAATTCTTGGCGGCATTAATACCGCCCTGGGCAGCAATGCTGTGAGCGCGTCGAGGACTGTCCTGATAGCAAAAGCATTCAATCTGATATCCCTGTTCTCCTAAGGTGGCCGCTGCTGAAGCTCCGGCTAATCCGCTGCCTACAATCAAGATCTTCAATTTACGCTTGTTTGCAGGATTGATGAGCTTGGCATTGTCTTTAAAAGAGGTCCATTTTTTCTCAAGGGGTCCCTCAGGAATTTTTGCGTTGAGTGTCATTTTACAAGATCATTGCCCAGACCGAAAAAGAAAATCGAAAGAGGAATGGAAACGTATCCTAAGAAAAGGGCCCAGGCAATCCACCGCCCCGCGGTATTAAAGAGAGGCCGTAACTTTTGATTAGAGAGACCCAACGTTTGAAATAAACTGCCGATTCCATGGCTCAGATGAAAGGCGAGGAGAGCTAAACCCAATATATAAAAGGCGACTATATAAGGATTTCGAAATCCATACACCATCATTGCAAATACATTATGTTGATTTTGATCGGTATTGAGATGGGCATATTCAGGCTGGATCCATCCCCACGTGAAGTGAGCAAGGTGAAAAACCACAAAAGCAAAAATAATTAAGCCGCTCAGTCGCATCGTGCGGCTAAAAATAGTTGTTTGAATCTGAGTGCGGAAGACGGTTTTCTCAGGTGTCCCCTTTGCGGCCGAATTCCACAAAAGCATCGTAAAATAGATGTGGAGGAGGACTGCTAAGATCAAGACCACTCGCACCATCCAGAGGAGTGGACCCCAGTCTCGGAGATGTTGCGCGTAGCTATTAATCCACTCGGGTCCTAGAAAAATCGTGAGATTGCCCAAAAGGTGGCCGAAGACAAACAAAATCAAAATAATACCAGTAACGGCAACGATGGTTTTTTGACCGATGGAGGAACCAATCCAGGAGTGCCCAAAAGTTTTTGGCGCCTTTGAAACTGCTGACGAAAACGACATATTTTCCTACTACTAGTAGTTATAGGGATTGTCACTGGGATTCAATAGCTTTCCGTGTCTGATAAACATTCAGATGGGGACAGTAAAGCGTAAGCCGCTGTCGTAATAGGCATTAATTATTGTAAGGTATTCCGGTGGTGGTTTACTCGGAGAAGCGATACCGATTTGCTCACCAATCAAAGTAAGAAGGCTTGGATTCGGAATCATAGCCTCTCTTTTGTGTCCGCAATGCAGATCGACCCAGCTCAGGCTCATAATAATGCATTTTCTCCAGACCGGTTTGCTCGGACGTCAAACAGCAGGAGCCCCCGCCGTGGTAGGGTAGCCTAAGTTGATGCTCCATTCAAGGAGCATTCGGATTTTTTAATTGCGCTGAGAATCTCTACAACGTAAGTCTTTTTCCCTCAATGGTAAAAGATTTTTTTTGTGCATTTTTATTGATCGGGACTGTCCTGTTTGCCTCGGATCTGGCAGCAGAGGCTAACGAAGTCTTGCAACACATAGTGCCGACCATATCCCTGGTTCCTCCCACACCCTATCGAGTTGCTCCCGGAGACCATCTGGATGAGCCCGGGGACTTTCATGTAGGAACTGCTAGCGCTAAGCCAATAGTGACCGTGAGCGGGACGCTGAACATTGCTCAAAACCTAGTCGTCGGTGGTATTGCTGGACAGCCTGATATCGGATCAATGACAATACAAAAGGGTCGAGTCCATGCGAAGAATGCGTTTGTCGGCGGGTTTGGTGGCCAAGGTAAGATCACCTTGAAAGATGCTACATTGAGCATTAAAGAAACCATTTCAGTCGGGGGCGCAAGAAATGGCACAGGTTCCTTGCGTCTCTCGGGCGGGGTTATCGATGCTCGCCAACTTTCCGTAGGAGAAGGAGGTGCGGCGAGTGTGGCCATAGATGGTGGCGAGGCGAATATAGCTTCCGTAGTTTTCGGCAAAGGCAGTGGGACTGTCACAGTAAATGGTGGGCATCTGGTAACAGGGGCGGTTACTACTTCGCAAACAAATCACGTCATCGTACTCGACGGCGGAACGCTTTCCACGCTTGGATATGATTCCTCTGATATTACCGGACCAGGTCTATTGCGCATCGAGGAGGAGGGTGGTACAATTCATGTCGGCACGGAGCTCAATATCCGCTCGCGAATCGAGGGAAACGGACCTCTGAAATTAACAGGTGGAGGAACCCTGGCTCTGTCAGCGGAGAACACCTACTCGGGGCCTACCGATGTTCAGATAGACACTCTGGTCGCAGGGGGCACAAATGCGTTAAGTCCTAATTCAAGTGTTTCACTACATTTTTCGAGTACTCTGGATCTCAATGGTAATCCCCAAGCCATTGGAGCGTTGTCAGGATCACCTCAAGCTGTAGTTATCAATAATGGGCGGGTCTCAGCAAATCTGGCGGTGGGCAATAACAATGAAGATGGCGAGTACCATGGACAGCTTAGAGATGGAACGGCCTATCTTAGCGTACACAAGAAGGGAACCGGCACGCAAATTCTTACGGGAAGTAACGGATATACTGCGGGAACGGTGATTCACGAAGGGATTTTCCAAATCGGTGATGGAGGCACCACAGGTTCGATAATAGGTAATATTAAGAACAGTGGCACATTTGTAATCAACAGATCGGATGAGTCCGTCTTCCCGGGAACCATAGAGGGCAAGGGCACTTTTGTTAAAGAAGGCGGCGGTAATTTGGTACTGGAAGGAAAAAATGTGTACTCAGGAGACACATTGATAAAATCAGGTACCCTTACGACGGGGACTGCAAATGCTTTAAGCCCAAATTCGAATATTTCCATGACAACGGATACGGTTTTGGATTTGCGAGGACAAAATAATCGTATTGGAGATCTCTCCAGCGACCCCAATTCCAGGATCACAAACAGCGGAACCTCCAATGCAACTCTTACTGTGGTAGCCAATCACTCTAACGGAAATTTCATTGGAAATATCGAAGATGGTTCATCATCCGTTTCCTTCAATAAAGAAGGAGTTGGCACTCAAATACTCAGTGGTACTAATACTTATTCTGCAGAAACAACTGTTAGCGAAGGCACGCTCGCACAGGGCGCCGCCTATGCATTCAGCGCTAATTCGAATGTCGTTCTGAAGGAAAAGGGAACCTTAGATGTCCAAAGTCACGATAGCATTATCGGAAGTCTCTCCGGAGCTGCAGGCAGTAAGGTGACTAGCACGGGAACTGGTAAAGCAGTCCTTGCCATTGGAGCTACCCATGCCAGCGGCACCTTTTATGGAACCCTTACAAATGGTCCCTCGTCATCACTTTCTATTAACAAAGTGGGCACCGGCACCCAGATATTTGTTGGGGAGAATACAAATACAGGCACAATGATAATCAGTTCGGGAGCCATCCAATTAGGAAGCGGCGGGACAACCGGCTCAGTTGCAAGTCCGAAAATTCAAAACGATGGTGCCCTGATCATCAATCGCAAAGATATCCTCACTCTCAGCGGAATGATTCAGGGGAGCGGTTTATTACTGCAGGCGGGCAGTGGCACCACAGTTCTTACGGGGGAGAACAATTATACGGGTGGTACTACTATCGATGCAGGTACACTGATGGGTTCTACGTCCTCCCTCCAAGGCAACATTCTCAACCACAGCCGGCTTGTCTTTGTACAGCCCGGTACCGGCACGTTTACCGGCACTATTTCCGGTTTGGGAATCGTAGTTGTGGATAGCCCCGGAGGCCAAGTAAACTTTAATTCTGATCAAACCTATACGGGCGCTACAATTGTTGAGAACGGAGCTTTTTTTATAAATGGTTACCTCAAGAGTACTACTGTACAGGTTACTCCTAATGGAAGGGTGGGTGGCAAAGGAACGATCGGTGGAAATGTGATAAACGCCGGTACCATACAAGGAGGCAATAGCCCATTAGCACTAATAATTACTGGTAACTATAGGCAAGATCCGCAGGGCGCTTTGGTGACTCAGCTTGAAAGTGAGACGCGCTATGACCGCCTTATGGTAGAAGGCAAAGCGGAATTAGACGGAACTTTACGAGTGGGCCTGGTGGATGAATATTTTCCCGACGAAGGAACAGAATTTAACATTTTGACAGCGACGGGTAGTGTGCACGGCACGTTTTCGGATTTATATCTTCCTCCAAGGGTTCCTCTGGAGATTATTTATGGAGACAACGAAGTTCGATTACTTGTTCCAACCAGAAAGCCTCTCCAGATGAGTTCAAATGCGCCTTGTCCGAGCGAGCCACCATATATCAGAAATCTTAAGATTCATACCGGGCACCTGCAAATAAATTGTTCATTAAGGAGCGACAGAATTGAGATCGCTGCTGATGCTACACTGAGTGGCACAGGTCTTCTCATCGGAACGCTTATAAATTCGGGCGTATATAGCCCGGGCACCAATGGAGAGATTTGCAGCATGGTCCTTAATGGCAATTATGTGCAAAATTCGACCGGCACTCTGGTAACTCGGATTACCGGAGATAATTCCTGCCCCGGGTTGAGTGTCACCGGCTCTGCGCAGTTAAAGGGTACGGTTGAAGTTCAATTGCCAGAGGAATTTGTTCGTAGAAATGACCTCAGCATACCAATTCTGATTGCTGAAGGTGTGGTGACCGGAACTTTCAGTCGCTCAATTATCAGCCGAGTGAATAGTGATCAGGTCAGTATCAATCAGTCGAATATTCAGGACACTGCCGCTCTGGGAATAAACTACACCGACAAAGAAGTTCAACTCTATATCCAATCTAGGTTTGTTGGGTTTAACCGCCAACAGGAACAAATGGCACAAGCGTTCAATGCGACTCTTACAGCACGCGGTGTTGAAGCTGCAACGGATACTTATTCGACTACACAGAGCGGTAGTGCCTCTGATCCGGATCAGACCGCAAATAATAGGAATATTGCGCGGTCCTCTGAAGGAGAATTCAGTGAAGCCGCTTGGGCAATAGCACCTCTCTCCCCACAAGAGGCTGCAGCAGAGCTTGAGCAACTCGCTCCTCTCATTGTTTTAAACCTTAAAGATATTATTTTTAATGCGGCAAACACTCAATATGGGCAAATTGCATCCCGTCTGGCAGCAGTTAGAGCGGGTCTCAACGGTGTTGCTGGTATCACTGCCCTGTATGGACTGCCCTGGGAGCCCATGTCTGAGCAGTTGAACAAGCATGAAGCAAAGATTTTTAAGCGCGGCAAGGCAATCATCGGCTATTTGAAAGAACCTTCGCGGTGGGGCATTTTTGCCTCCGCCTCGGGTGTATTTTCTAGGATCACTAATCCTCACGACCTACCGAGAGTGAATTCCATAGTAGGTTATTTTTGTGCGGGTGCTGACTGCCGTATGAATGATTACATTAATTTAGGTAGTTATGTTGGCTATCAGGGATTTAAGGGTTGGTATTCAAATAGGGCTTGGTTGCGAAGTAACGGCGTAAAATTCGGCCTTTATGGAACCGCTCAATGGAACGGTTTCTATCTCAATACAATAGTAGGGGGGGGAGCTAATTTCGTGAACATGAACCGGCCTATTAAGTACGCTAATTGCGTCGCACGTAGTTATCCATTTGCCGGAGAGCTCAACTCTCTATTAGGTGGCGGTTATGAGTGGAACCTCGGGCCTTGGAGATTCGGAGTGAATAATTCGATTCAATATACTTACTTGGGAGTTTCCTCTTTTCAGGAATCCGGAGCGGGGACCCTTAACGTCCGCGGAGGTCCACACAACCCCAGTTCATTAATGTACTCCCTTGGTGCCAATGTCGCTTACTCCTGGCAAATTTCCCCAGGTTATCAAATTCTTCCAACTATAGGCCTTTCTTGGCAGCACGAATTCTTAAATTATGGGCAAGGAATTCGTTCGGCATTTGCTAATGGGCTTGGTGCTCCATTTTATGTCTACACATTTGATGCGGCACGCAACAACGCTTTCGGAAATGCTGGGTTAACAGCTCAACTCGGCCGCCATACCGCAATATCCGCCTTTTATACGCCCCAATTCGGTGGAAACCAAATTGTTTCTCACGGTGTATTAGTGAGTTTATCCTATCACTTTTAGAGTCTGCCTAAAAGACAAGGAAATGACAGTGAGAATTGTCGGCGGGACCGGTAATCTTTGACTTTCAAATGAGTTGAGCTCGACAAGGACCTAAGAAATTCTTGGCTCACCGAAAATCATACGAGGTGGTTGCATGGCCCATGAGCGCAGGAAAATTATAGACCTGCTGAAAATCGATCCAAAAAATGAAGAAGCTTTGGAAGTAGTAAAAATCATTGCCGAACTTTACGCCAAAGAAAACCAAGTCAGAGAAGCAAAACTTAATTACGGAAAACGCAGAACCCTCCGCCGCGAACAGAGTCGATCCTAATGGAAAAACTGCGAGAAAACCTCTGGAAAGCCCCTACAGAAGATTCTCCTCTCGAGCTCCTTGGCCAAGGCCTGCAACTATGCCTTAAGCCAGTGGGAAAAACTGCCAGGGAAGTGAGAAAAAGAGCTGGCTCTGCGGAGGACACCCCCTCATAGTTAGTCTGTTCATGATCGAAGATCTTCAATTAATTGATACCTCCGGGCTCGCCGGGCGTTTGGCCGAGTTGCGGAGGTTCCTTTGACTCGCCTCGACTGACGCAGCGCTTGAACGGATTGGAAGTCCTAATGGCCTCTCCCGGTTTTTGGGATAATCGGGAAAAAGCTCAGAATACTGTTCAAGAAGCTTCCGAGCTTCGTTCTAAGCTAGGGCCGCTCACACTCCTTCAGAAACAGCTGGAGGATTTGGAAATTCTCAAACAAATTGCGGCGGGA
>PSRL01000057.1 GCA_003176035.1 Verrucomicrobiota bacterium | reverse complement strand
GGAGAAAGCTTTTTCCAGGGGTGGGAGGAGTTACGCGCTGGAGAGGGTCAATCGGGGCGCCAAAACTTCTGAGAATCGGACCGAGATCGTCCGTGGTTTGATCCACGGCAATGGCAACGGTGGTTTCGTCAAATCTGCGCAAATTGATTCTTTCGGCTGAGCCTGCGGCGCACACCTGCTCCGCAGAAGGCACCCGCACCAGAATCGTATCGAAAAACGTTTTGGACAGCACTTCGTGCCCCAATTTGGAGAGCTCCTCGGCAAGCGAAGCCGCCGTGGAATGTATGCGTTGAGCGATGCCACGCAAACCCTGCGGACCATGCCAGACCGCATAGAGCGAAGCAATGGCGGCAAGCAGGACTTGCGCCGTACAGATGTTGCTTGTCGCCTTTTCCCGGCGAATGTGCTGTTCCCGAGTTTGGAGGGTCAGGCGGAGTGCGGGATTGCCTTCGATGTCGTGAGATACGCCCACCAGCCTGCCTGGAAGGCGCCTTTTATGAATGTCGAGGGTGGCAAGAAAAGCAGCATGTGGACCTCCATAGCCGAGCGGTACCCCAAAGCGTTGAGTGCTTCCTACCACGATGTCCGCTCCCAGCTCGCCGGGGGGGTGCAGAAGGGTGAGCGAAAGAAGATCAACGGCAACTATCGCCTTTGCACCTGCCTGATGGATACATGCGATGAGCGGCGCAAGATCCGGCAAATGGCCATCGGATGTCGGATACTGAAGCAAGACGCCGAAAACATTTGTAAGATTTTCGGGAGCGGGGATGTCGACAGCAATGCGGATGCCAAGAGGTTCAGCACGTGTCCGCAAGAGAGCAATTGTTTGTGGATGGCAGTCGGGAGACACTAAAAACGTGTCTCCTCGAACAGAGCGGCACATTGCCATGGCTTCCGCAGCGGCAGTCGATTCGTCCAAGAGCGAGGCATTGCAAATTTCCATCCCCGTCAAATCGCAAACCATCGTCTGAAAATTCAGCAAGGCTTCCAGTCGGCCCTGAGCAATTTCGGCCTGATACGGCGTATAGGCAGTATACCAACCGGGATTTTCGAGCACATTTCTGCGAATGACCGGTGGCATGTAAGTATCGCCGTAGCCCAGGCCCAGAAAAGTGGAAAACACCTGATTTTTTCGAGCGCGTTCCCGAAGAGCCGAAAGCGCCTCTTCTTCGGAAAGCGGGGGCGGCAAATTCAAAGGCCGGTTGAGACGAATATCTTCCGGAAGAGTTTGCCGGATGAGTTCGTCGAGCGTTGAAACGCCGAGAAATCGTAACATTTCGGCTTGCTCGTCCGGGTTGGGGCCGATGTGTCGCGAAGCAAATTTCCTCGCCTCTATAAAATTCTGACAACTTTCCCTATGCATGGCGCTGATGAAATCCGGTTTTCCAGAGTATTTTTAATTTAATAGCTACATGTCGTTGCCAGGAATTTTTGGCCCAGGGACGAAGCAACAGCCGGGCCATATCTCGATGATACGGTCAGGTTGGGGCGACAAAGCCTGGGGCAAAAAGGCCGGCAACCTCATGGCAGCTTCTTGCAACATGTAATTATTTAGTTAATAAATGCTCTGAATTTGCAAAGCCATGCTATTGCGAGCCACGCGCAATCAACGCTTGATAATCCTGCTCTGAAAAAAGTTTTTCCAATTCCGCCGGATTGGTAAGACGCACTTTATAAATCCAACCGGCTCCATAGGGATCGGTATTCAAGAGACCGGGATCAGCTTCCAAGGCAGCATTAGCTTCAATCACTTCTCCCGAAACAGGCGAATAGACGTCACTTGCGGCCTTAACAGATTCCACAATGGCTGCTGGCTGTTTGGCGATCAGTTGAGTGCCGGCTTTTGGAGGCTCGACAAAGACAATGGAAGTCAATTCCTCCTGCGCGTGATCTGAGATTCCTACCGTTCCAATGTCACCTTGGACGAGGACCCATTCGTGGCTTTCCGCATATTTGCGAACGTTCATTCTGGTTTTTTGTAGAAGGGTTTGGGGCTGACTGTGGCCGGATAGATCTTCTGGCGGACTTCCACTCCCAGTTTGGTCCCAGGCTTGGAATATTCCAGAGGGAGGTAGCCCATGGCAATACCATAACCGAGTGAGGGCGAAAGAGCGCCGCTAGTGGTTTCGCCAATGCATGTGTCATCGGAAAATATGGAATAGTGTGCGCGGAGGGGCGGGGAGCGGTCGGTGACTGTAAGAGCACAGAGCTTGCTCTTTAGGCCCGCTTCCTTTTGTGCGACGAGAGCGGCTTTGCCCACAAAATCATCCTTCATAATGTCTACGAAGAAGCCCAATCCGGCTTCCCAGGGAGTTCGATCGTATGAGAGATCCGCACCGTTGAGGGGGTAGCACATTTCAAGCCGCAGAGTGTCTCGCGCTCCCAGACCGCACGGCTCAGCGCCTGCGGCAACAAAAGCGTCCCAAAGAGGCTCGGCAATTGAGGTCGGAAAGAAAACTTCGAACCCTTCTTCTCCCGTGTAACCCGTGCCGGCTGCGAAAATTTCCGTGCCGTCCTGAGCGAGCAAAACAATCCGATTTCGAGCGGGGGGCTTGGAACCCAAGACCGATTTAAATATTGCCGCCGCATGAGGGCCCTGTACGGCAAAGCCACCAAATATGTCGCTTTCATTGCGAACGAGAGCGCCCGGCCCAATTCGCGCCGTGATCCAATTTGCGTCTTCAGTGACTCGGGCGGCATTGACCACGAGGAGAAACTCCTCGGTTCCGGTTCTGTAAACAATGAGATCATCAATGATCCCTCCCCTTTCGTTCAGTAAGAAAGTGTATTGACCTTCTCCCGCGGAGAGGGCTGTGAGTCGATTTGTTAAGAGCCGGTTGAGTTCTTCGAGCGCTTGCGGGCCGCTCACCCACAATTGCCCCATGTGCGAAATATCAAAAATACCGACTGCTTGGCGCACCGCTAAATGTTCCTCCCGGATTCCGCGATATTGCAGAGGCATTTGCCAGCCTGCAAATTGGATCATTCGGCCGCCGGCTGCAAGATGGCGCTGGTGGAGGGGAGATTGTTTGAATTCAGAATGGGTGGTTGTCACGAAGTGGAATCCCCGTTGTCAAGTGTGAGGTAAGTATAAGAGGAAAAGCTCCGTTCATATTCATTTAAAAGGCGCATTCCTTCATTGGGTTTTAATTTGTCATTTTTGATTGCGGCATCAATTTGAGCCTTCATGCGCCGCATCAATCCATTGATATCCCACTGGGTGAGAGAAAGTACCTGCCCTATGGTGCTCCCCGCCAGCGTTTCTTCGATATAATAGCCGCATTCCTCATCTTCGTCCATAAAGACATGGATTTCATTTACCCTTCCGAAAAGATTGTGCAGATCTCCCATGATATCCTGGTAGGCTCCTACCAGAAAAAATCCGAGGAAATAGGGTTTTCCCGGTAGAAAACGGTGCATGGGCAGGGTTTCTTTCACATCATGGAGATCGATAAACTTGCTCACCTTCCCGTCGGAATCGCAGGTAATATCCACCAAAGTCCCATTTCGAGCTGGCAGTTCGGTGAGTCGATGAATGGGAAGTACGGGGAAAAGTTGGCCGAGAGCCCAGTGATCGGGCAGCGATTGAAAGACGGAAAAATTACAGATGAATTGATCGCCGAGGGCGGTTTCCATTTCCTTCACCTCTTCGGGGATGTAGCGCATCCCATGGAAGTTTTGGACAATTGAAGCTGCGATCTCCCAGTAAACCGTTTCAATTTTGGCTTTCGAACGAAGATCCAGTAGCCCTAAATCAAACATCGCTTGCGCTTGGTCGCGGATCTGCTGGGCATCGTGCAGATTTTCCAAGCGATTCTTGCGCGAAAGATTGTCGCGGATCTCCAAAATTCCCTCCACGACCTTAGGATCTTCGGCGGTGGCTTGCACCGGCATCTGAGAGGTCTTTTCAATAGAACCAAAGGCTTCGACAACGAGTACCGAATGGTGGGCCACGGTGGCGCGGCCGCTTTCGCTCACGATCACCGGATGGGCAACCTCTTCGGAATCGCAGACTTCCATGATATTATAAACAATATCACGGGCATATTCGTTGAGAGTATAATTTGTGGAACTATCAAAAGTTGTTTTTGAACCGTCGTAATCCACTCCCAAACCGCCGCCGACATCCAAATAAACAGGTCGGAAACCCATTTTTTGCAGCTTGGCATAGAAGCGAGCCCCCTCTCGGACCGCCTGCTTAATAGTACCAATGTCGGGCACCTGCGAGCCGACATGAAAATGGACCAATTTGAGGGCCTTTGCCTTCCCTGCCTCATTGAGCAGGTCGCAAGCTGCAACTAAGTCCGAAGTCGAAAGACCAAATTTAGCATTGGCACCGCCGCTGGTTGCCCATTTTCCGGCCCCCTTTGATTGCAGACGCACCCGAATGCCGAGGTGTGGTTCCACCCCCATGCTGTGGGAGAGCTGAAGAACTTGGCGAAGCTCCTCCAATTTTTCGACAACCAAAATTACCTGTTTTCCTAGCTTTCGCCCCAGAAGAGCCGTGCGAATGAATTCCCTGTCTTTATACCCATTGCAAATGATCAAACTTTCCGGGTCCGAATGAATGGCAAGGGCGGCCATGAGCTCCGGCTTGCTTCCCGCTTCCACTCCCAGGTGAAAAGGCGCACCTGCATCCAAGATTTCTTCGACGACTTCCCGGAGTTGATTTACCTTGATCGGAAAGACACCGCGATAACAATTGCGGTAGCCCGACTCCTCAATCGCTGCGGCAAAAGAACGGTGGATTGTGGAAACTCTATCTCGTAAAAGATCCTGAAATCGAATGACTAATGGAAACTTAAGGCCGCGCTTCCGTGCTTCCTCGATCAACTCATATAAATCGATTTGTCGATCCGGACTTCGAGTCGGGAGTGCGGCTATATTTCCACGGGAATTAATTGTGAAATATCCGTCGCTCCAACGGTCGACGTTATAGAGCGCGGTTGCGGCATGGATATCAAACTCAGACATTCGGGACTAATTTGAAATGTTCCATTACGAAAGGCGCCGCGCTATTGCAATCCGGTGTTATAATTTTTTTTCCCAACGGAGTAGCTCAACAGGAATTCCGGAATAAAATCGCAATTCCGACGTCCGGGAAAATACATTGCATCTGGTTCTGTGGGAGACAGATCTCATTTGGCGCAAAAAAGCTCTGTTTGCAATAGACCTTGAAAGGGATTAAAATAAGCCCCCAGCCACATGAAAGTTGGATTTGCTCAACTCAATAGCACTGTTGGAGATATCTCGGGAAATGCGGCAAAAATCCTCTCGGCCTACGAGGAATTGGACCAACGGGGGGCGGAAATCGTGCTCACGCCCGAACTGGCCCTTTGTGGCTATCCTCCCCTCGACCTCCTTTTTGCGGCCGGCTTTGTCCGAGCCAATAAAGAGGCTGTGCAACATTTGCAAGGTCAACTTCGCAGGGCGGCGCTCCTCGTCGGCTATGTGGATGACAACGAGGGAGGGACCGGAAAACCGTTCCACAATGCGGCAGCCCTTCTTGTGCCTGGCAAGCCCCCCCAGATCATCCGGAAATCGCTCTTGCCGACATACGACGTCTTTGATGAAGCCCGTTACTTTGAACCCTCCTCCGAGGTGCGCCCCCTTCAACTAAACGGACAAAAAATTGGAGTGACGATTTGTGAAGACCTTTGGACAGCGGACTATCTGCCCCGATCGCTCTACCAGCGTAACCCCGTTCAGGAATTGGCCTCGGCCGGAGCCCAATGCATCTTCAATATCAGCGCCTCTCCCTACCAGATGAGCAAAGTAAACAGCCGATGCCGCATGATTCGGGAGCTTTCCACCCGATATCGGATTCCCTTTTTTTACTGCAATGCGATCGGTGGCAACGACCAGCTCGTTTTTGACGGACATTCCCTAGCGGTCACCCCCGCGGGTTGGCATTCCTTACCGGGATTCCAAGAATCGTTGGAGTTGGTGGAAAAAATTCCCCATCGCTCCAGTGAGGACGTCCCCGTGCACGACAAGTGGGAAGAGCTTTTCCAAGCCTTGGTTTTGGGAGTGCGGGATTACATGAAAAAATGTGGCTTTCGCAGCTGTGTTCTTGGATTGAGCGGGGGGATCGATTCCGCGGTGACCGCGGCAATTGCGGTGGCAGCGGTTGGAAGGGAAAACGTTTTGGGAGTGGCGATGCCGGGTCCCTACTCTTCGGAAGGGAGCATTGCCGATGCTTTGCAGTTAGCTCACAACCTGGGCATCCGGTGTCCCAAAATTCCGATCACTCAGTCTTTTGAAGCGTTGCGAGAACAACTGGCCCCCATGCTTGATGGCGCAAATCCCCCCGAAGGCACTATGGAAGAAAATCTTCAAGCCCGCCTTCGCGGAATTACCTTAATGGCATTGTCTAACCAATATGGGAGCCTGGTTCTCAGCACAGGCAACAAAAGTGAACTTGCGGTGGGGTACTGCACTCTCTACGGAGATATGTGCGGAGGACTTGCGGCCATTTCTGACGTGCCTAAGACCTCAGTCTACCACCTGGCTCAGCATATTAACCGCCATAAAGAGATCATCCCTCTCGCTACCATTGAAAAACCTCCTAGTGCTGAATTGCGTCCCGACCAGACGGACCAGGATACACTTCCTCCTTACGAAATATTGGATGAAATTTTGCGGCTATATGTGGAGGAAAATTGTGCTTCCTCCGACATGATCAAACGGGGATTTGACCCTAAAATTGTCCATTGGATCCTGCACAAAGTAGACACTAACGAATACAAGCGAAAACAAGCCGCCCCAGGCATTAAGGTTACCCGACGAGCATTTGGCATGGGACGCAGAATCCCCATAGCACAAAAGTTTTTAGCGTAGAACCTCTTCCAAGGCTGAGGAAGGCCGGCGGCGCCGGCCTTCCTATATCTAATAAAAATAGATATTTAAGTTATTGCTGTAAGGGTGTCACTATTTGAAACTTTTTGGGCGGATAATTCCATTTGGAGATACTCCAAATTCTCTGAAAGAAATTTTAGGTCACTCTGTAACCTCTTTTGCGCTGGAGATATCTTGCGGCCTAAGCATAATGACATAGCTGTTTTTCGAATGTTATTCAGTTGTTTCTCGATAGCGGCTGTCTCTAGTTTAAAGGTCTCTTTTGCGGGGCCTTCGCCCAAGACGTCAATTTGGCTGTTAATTTTCTTAAGCTTGTCATAACCATGAGTTACCAACTCATGGATTTTTCCCGCACCGGCTAGGCTGGGGGGGGTAGAATTCTCACGTGTGCGGCTGATTTGTTTCGAATCGCTAGGTATTAAAGGAAGAGAATCATTTGATTTCAAATTCGAACCCTTGGAGCGTTGCTCTTGTGAGGCGCCTATAAAATATGTAAATGCATCTAAATCATCACTAGCACGAAGCATCCTCGAACTTAACTCCTTTAATTCTGAAGACCCCTTGGAGTTTAGGCTTGTCTGCAAAGCTGTTGTGCGAATGTCTTCTATTTCGTTTTTGATATCCTCGACTCTCTGTCTAAGCGGTTTTACATACTTGCCCTCTTCGTGTAAGCGGTCAATTCTGTCCATACATGCTTTTATTTGATTGTCCTGTTGCAGGCGTCGCTCCTCGCCGTATAGTAACTCGTGTGAGTAGGGCGCGGCCGAGCGCGGGTTAGCGTCGTTTGAGGACTCTGAAGTGGCAGATGCAAGAGAGGCCGAAGAAGCGGAAGGAAAGGGGCAGGGCGCTTCCGACACGATTGTGGATTGCATAGGGTCACCCTCCGGTGATGACCTCAGGGGCAACTGTGAGTTCCAAGTCGGTGGTAATTGTCGAGTCGCTTGAAAATTCAAAGTCGTTGGGCGTTGCCTTGTGGCGGAGTTGGATGTGGCGGCGGAAGAAAAAGCGTCTTGCGAATATGAATTCGGGCGATTGGAGCGGCGGAGGGTTGAGTATGATAAATGTGATGTTCGAGATAATGTTTGAGGTGATGACGGTGGTGTTTTCATATGCCCAGTAATACAAATATTTTTAGGGAATTCCTTGAGGGAAATTGTAGTAATCGCAACCTATTGCACTAAGTAATCTTCCCTCCTGGCATCTATGGTATAGTCTTATTTATAGGGGCTTCGCTATATCTCCTAAAATATCTTATAATAGAGTAATTAACAGAACTGAAGGCCGCGCTGGGTGCTTTCTCGATCAACTCATATCAATCGATATGTCGATCCGGACTTCCAGTGGGAAGGAGGGCTATATTTCCACGGTAATTGATTATTAAATCCGTCGCTCTAAGGGGCAACGCTATGGTGCGCGCAGTTGGGCATGGGACGCGGAATCCCCATAGCACAAAAATTTTTAGCGTAGAACCTCTTCCAAGGCTGAGGAAGGCCGGCGGCACCGGCCTTCCTATATCTAATGAAAATATAGATACTTAAGTTACTGCTGTAAGGGCTTCAGTATTTGAAACTTTTAGGATAGATAATGTCCCTTGAAGAGACTTCAAATCTTGTGCAAGAAGTTCTAGCTGACTCTGTAACCTCTTTTGTTCTGGAGATATTTTATGACCCAAGCCTGAATTCATATTTGTTTCTCGAATTTTTTCCAGCTTTTCCTCGATATTGGCTGTCTTTAGCTTAAACACCTCTTTTGCGGGGCCTTCGCCCAAGACGTCAATTTGGCTGTTAATTTCCTTAAGCTGATCCTTATATTCAGTTATCAACTGACGGATTTCCTTTGCTTTGGCTACGGGAAAATTTTTAAAATTCCCAAGGGAGGGTTGCCTTTGTGGGCCGCATAATTTATGTGAAAAAGTATTCAAATCGATACAAACACTAACCATTCTCAAATTTAACTCCTCTTCATCTGAAGACCCCTTGGAGTCTAGGCTTGTCCGCTGAGCTGTCGCGTAGATGTCTTGAATTTCTTTTTTGATATCCTCTACTTTCTGTCTGAGCGCTTTTACATCAACTTTATTTTCGGATAAGACATTAATTCTGTCCAAACATGCTTTTATTTGATTTTCACGTTTTTGGACTTGATCAGAGTCGTATAGAAACCTTCGTAAGTGAGCGGAAAAGTCCAAGCTCGGGTTAGGGTCATTTGCGGGCTCTGAAGTGGCAGAGGCAAGGGAGGGCGAAGAAGCCGAAGGAAAGGGACCGGGCAGTTCCGGCCTGATGGTGGATTGCATAGGGTCACCCTTCGGTGATGGCCTCGAGGTCAAGTGCGAGTCCCAAGTCAGCGGTGATCGTCGAGTAGTCGCTTGAAGATCCAAAGTTGTTGGACGTTGCCTAGGGGCGGAGTTGGAT
>PSRL01000089.1 GCA_003176035.1 Verrucomicrobiota bacterium | reverse complement strand
CTGATGATGGACGAGCAGCTCGGGCTGGTGATGATGCTCCTCATCGCCTTCGGGATCATCTTCGAGCTGCCGCTGGTGCTCACGCTCTTGTCGATGCTGGGGATCGTCGACCACAAGTTTCTCTCCAAATATCGGCGGCACGCGATCGTGGTGAACGTGGCCGTCGCCGCGATCGTCACGCCCACCGGAGATCCGTTCAACCTCGCGTTGATGGCGGTGCCGATGCTGCTCTGCTACGAGCTGGGCGTGCTGGGCGCGTGGGTCTTCGGCAAGCGCGGCGTGAAAGCGCGGCTCACGGCATAAGCTTTTTTCGCCGCGTGTTTCATCTGGATGCGAACGATCAGCCTCGCGCTCGCCCTCCTGCTCGCAGCTTGCGGCGGCACCTCGCTCACCGATGCTCCTTCGCTCGACGGCGGCATCGGTGTCACCGCGAGCGGTCCCTCGCTCGGCGGCTGCCCGATGTTTCCCAGGGACAACGACTTCAACCGCGACGTCAGCGGCGACGCGGTCGATCCCGATTCCGCAGGCTACTTGACCTTCATGGGCGCGGGCTCGCTCCATCTCGCTCCCGACTTCGGCGGCATCTACGGACAACCTTTTCTGGTGGTGCCGGCGGACCAGCCGCGGGTGGCGATGAGCTTCCAGTATGCATCGCAGAGCGACCCCGGCCCGTATCCCTTTCCGCCGGATCTGCCGATCCAATCCGACGTCGACAAGCACGCCACCGTCCTCAGCCAGGGGGAGTGCAAGTTGTACGAAACGTATCTGACCTCGCACCAGGGCAGCGGCTATCACGCGGCCGCGGGCGCGGTGTTCGACCTCATGACCGGCGCGCCCCGGCCGCAGGGCTGGGCCTCGGCCACCGCCGCCGGACTCCCCATTCTTCCCGGCCTCGCGCGCGCGGACGAAGTGATCGATCGGGGCGTCATCAACCATGCGCTCGTCTTCACCGCCGGCGCGACCGCGCACGCTTACGTCTTCCCCGCCACGTACTCGGCGGGCAACAGCAGCGCCGCTTACGCGCCCCCGATGGGGCTTCGCGTCCGCCTGTCCGCTTCGTTCGATCTCTCAGGCTACACGGGCGAGTCGCTGGTGGTGCTGACCGCGCTCAAGAAGTACGGCATGTACCTGACGGACACCGCCGGCGGCGACTTCTGGGCCGTCGCGGGAACGCTCGATTCGCGCTGGGATGTGAACGATCTCGAGCAGCTGAAGCGGGTGCCGGTGAGCGCTTTCGATGTGGTGAAGCTAGGAAGTGTGCACAGCGGATTGTAGTTGTGGTAGGACGCGCCGCGACGTCCCCATCGTCTAGAGGCCCAGGACACCGCCCTTTCACGGCGGCGACCAGAGTTCGAATCTCTGTGGGGACGCCACTTAACTAGTGAAAATTGCTGTCGGTTTTTGTTGCCTTCGCGGTCGGTTCCCCTCCTGCTCCCCGTGTTTTCGGGGTTGGAGCAGGGGAAGAGCCGCTCTGCTCGAGCATCTGGATCGCCTGCTTCAGTGATGCGGGCGATAGGTGCATGTAGCGCATCGTCGTCACGAGGTCGGCGTGTCCGGCCAATTCCTGAATTGCCCGTGCCGGAGCTCCGCGCATCGCGAGGTGGCTCACGAACGTGTGGCGCAGCCGGTGAATGTGGCCGGTTACCGGAAGGCTGCCGTCGCGTTCTGAGCGCTCCATCCAACTTCGCAGGGTGTCAGCCCTGATCGGTTCTCCGTCGCGCTTGTAAAAGACGCGCGGGCCTCTCAGGTGCCGAATAGCTTGCAGCGCAGCAGCCAGTCGGCCGGTCGTCGGAATGCGGCGAGTCTTGCCGCCCTTTGGTGAACCAACTTGGCCGTACCAGTCCGAGCGCGCGACTGTGAGCAATTTCCGCTTGTGGTCGACGTCGGTCTGTTCGAGCGCGATGATCTTTCCGCAAGATACCGTCTGACGCCGAGGGCTCGAATGGGAGCCTCTGCGGCTCAACTTTCAGCCCCGCTGCTACACTACTTGCTCGCGCTTTTTCGCTGCGCCAGGAGGACGAGGCCGGTTTCGGCGATCGTAGCCGATTGCGGCGTGTCGAGGTACCATCGCGCGCCATGTTGAACATCACGAATATCTCTAGTCGTCTGGCCGCGAGGACAATCGATCCCACGATCATCGTCAGCGGGCAGCTCAACTACGACGGCGGCGCGATTCTGCCGATGCGACTCGATGCTGAACTTGGCATGGGCAATTCGGCTGAGTCGACGCGCATCTGCGGAATGGCCCCCGTCATCTCCGACAACCTCGTCAACAACGAGAGTTTCCGCTTGGCATTCGCCGTTCCCGGAGTGCTGCCCCGCGAGCAACAGCTGCACTTCGAGTTCTTTGCGACACTGACCGAAAAACATCTCGATGCGATCGAGACCGCAAGAGCCCTACAACCAAAGGGCGATGTCTTTTTAACGCTGAAGTTCGGGCTTCAATATCTTGAGCACGGCTTGGGTATTCACTCACTTGGAGCCCGTGAAGCGAATGTGGCCGAGGTGGCCGACAAGACGAAATTGCTTCAGGCTAAGTTTTGGACCACGTCAACCTGGTTCAAAATCCCCGGCAGCGATTGGGCGCACGACTACAGTCCGGGGCTCGGGATCGGAAAGTTTATGGTCGTCGAGATCCCGCAGCCGCGATCCTTGCCCACAGCGGGCGCTGCCTTCGCGGACCGCGTCCCTAAGGCCCTGAGCGCTCTCGAACGAGCGCGCCACGAATTGCGCTCCGGCGAGTGGCCTGAAGTGATCAAGGCGCTACGGCCTGTCTGGGAGTTGCTGCGCGAGGTCGAGGAGATCAAGAAACTGCTGATCGCTGACTCTATCCCTGAAGCTGCGGCGACCGAGTTCAGGGATGCGCTTCAAAGTCTGTTCAACTTGGCATCGAAATTTGACCATGCGCTAGAGCGGGACCGTAAGACCCTTCAACCTGACATCAAGGCACAGAAAGAGGACGCGTATTTCGCGTTCAGTGTGGCGAGCGCGTCTTTGAATCTGATCACCCGAAAAGGATTTCGGCAGAGCACATAACTAAATTCTCTCTGGCTCGGCCGATCAGTCGAGCAGCCCGATAATGTCGACCGATGGCACCGGGTTGAATATCTTCTTGAGCGTTGCCATTTCGTCCGCAGTCATCGTGCCTGCTGGCACCTTCGGCAGAATCAACTTGTAGAATTCGGCGACGTCCGAGTCGCTACCAATCCAAAAGATCTGGTTGTTGTTCAGCGCCGCCTGCGCGATCTCGAGGTACTCGTTCGGCTCAAGGTACTCGACATATGGCTGCAGTTCGCCAATCGCGGTGTGAGTGGATGCGAACGATCCAGAGAAAGCAAGCGCGTTGATTGCCGCCTGCTTCTCTGCCTTGAAAGTCTCAAATTCCAGGTCGAACTTCGCTTTCAGGAAAACCTTGATCTTCGAATGGACGCGCAACGTCGAGCGGCGTTTTTCGTACCATTCGTTGGCGAGGAATTCCCGCGGTTCCGCATCGTCGAGCGGCGAAACGAAATCGGTGTCGGCCGTTACGACGTGCAGATCATTTTCAGGCGGAACAGATACCAACAACGATTCCCAGATCACGCGGTCGCCAAGGCTGTCCGGCTTGCCGGGAGGATTTCCGAGGCGCATGCGCTGAAGCGCTCGCGCGTACACCGCAGGGGTTGTCGCGGCGACTTTCGCCAGCGTCTTTAACTCGGCGAAAATCTCGTCGGCAGGGAGCGCTTTCAGTTTCGCGGAATGGTGCGCGGCATCGAGCAGTTTGCTGCGCGCCTTCTCGAAGTCACCCTTTGCCTTTTCGTAGTCCTTGGCCGTCTCGAAATGCCGAAGCATCAGCGGCACCGGCTTCAGGATGGAGCGTGTGAACTCGTCCAGGCCATGGCGGATCTTCTGTTCGCGGTTGCGCTCGAACTCGTGGATCACTTGTTCCGGCAAGTACAAGACGAGTTCGCCGTCATCGATGAAGCCCTTCAGTTTCTTGAGCTCATCGATGTCGTCGGGCGAGAAAAGGAAGAAATTCAAGTACGTGTTCGTGTCGAGAAACACGTGATGCGTCTGCTTTTTCGTCGCCTTCGGCGCCACAGCTGCGCATGGTCCGCCCAGCATCGAACGGCGTCAAAAAAAGGGCGCTCATCGAGCACTGGAGATAGCGCCCGCTCCAGAACGGCACGAGAAGGGGGTTGGCTGCCTCGTGGCGACTGATCGACGCAGCGGCAGTGTTTCGTTGAGTCAAGGAACGCGGGGCATCGCGTCCGACGCCCACGCTTTTTCGAGTGAGCCGCGGCTGGAGAAGACGTTGCTGCCACCATCTACTGCGTCGAGAGCGTATCTGATCGCGGAACGAGCAAGCTCGTGCGCGAGGAATTCCAGGCGTCCCGCACGATCCGCCCCTGCGGCGCCTTGCTGCTTTAGCTCCTCGAACGGGATCTTGCCGTGAACGCAGCTGCTCCGGCGATCGTAGACTTCCTTCAGGTCTTGTTCTAGTTGCGTACACCCAACATAGAAATGTTGAGCAAGATGCGGCGCGACTCGAAGCGCGCGTTCAGCAAAGAGAACGGCGCCAGTTCCTCGGGGCAGCGCGAGAATGCACTCAGCGGCGCGCACAAAATCTGGCATCCGAAATTCAAGCAAGCTTCGTTCGAGCGCTGACGACAGCGCGTGAAGCCCGATGTCGACCAGTGGTGGCAGCCGTTGTTTGTTTTTGAGACGCACCAACTGCTGGTCGATTCTTGCCCATTCTTGAGGCCAGCCTTCGGGCTCTCCCCAGTCCGAACGCGACACCAATGCCGAGTTGTACCCCTCCGTTTGACAGTAGAAAGGATCGGGCAACTTCGGCATTCGGCTGCAGCCGGTGATGGACCGTATTCGCAGCGGCTCGGCACTCTCCAGCAGCCCGTTAAAGCACCAAGCCCGACTAGCCAGAGGCCAATTCCTACGGACCAACTGGGACGCGCGCCACGTCCACCAAAGCCGTCCGAACGCTTTCTGTTTCGCTTTTGAATTGCCAACTTCGGGTTCGTAGTCCTGCTGCAGGAAAACAACGCAGCGATTTTCGCCGCCAAGCTCGTCCCACTCGATCGAACCCAGCCATTCCTGCCAATGCGTATCCTTGTCGCTTCCAGCGAACTT
Organism: Verrucomicrobiota bacterium; assembly: GCA_003176035.1. Classification (GTDB taxonomy): domain Bacteria; phylum Verrucomicrobiota; class Verrucomicrobiia; order Chthoniobacterales; family Xiphinematobacteraceae; genus Xiphinematobacter. The sequence continues at coordinate 152 of PSRL01000089.1, read as the reverse complement.
GGTCACTGTGCTGAACGCGGACGGACCAAACTCGAATCGATCTTGCGGCCGGGCGCCGCCGCTTACCACGAGTATTCCGTACGCGACGGCCGGTCGGTCCATGATCGCCAGCCTATCCGCCTCGGCGCTACGCCGCGACAACCCAGCGTCTC
>PSRL01000130.1 GCA_003176035.1 Verrucomicrobiota bacterium | reverse complement strand
TAAAGCCAGAGCGGTCGAGGCAAGCCGATAAACGCAATTACCCAAACCACAATACCCAATGAAAAAAACCAGAATTCTTCCGTGGCCCAAAATCGGTACTGGAGAGTGCTTCGAGTAAAAGCGCTGAAAAATGTCTCTGTTAAGATAGTCGCCGGCAATACGAGAAAACAACCAACTATAAACTTTACCCAGCGCTTAGGGACACGCCGAGAAAAGGTTGGGTCTGCGGGGAGTGGCAGGCTTTTTCCCGAAAAGGCGAGAGGTCTTTTCTGTTTGCGTCTCACCTGAGAAATTTCATGCTCCTCTCAGGCACGTCCCATATAAGCTCCGGTGCGTGTATCAATTTTGATGGTTTCACCTTCTTTAATAAAAAGGGGTACTTGAACATCCTTGCCTGTTTCTAATTTTGCGGGCTTCATGACATTGCTGGCTGAGTCTCCTCGCAAGCCCTCAGCGGACTCGGTCACTTTAAGGTTCACTGAGGCGGGCAGCTCAATTTGAACAGGACGGCCTTCGACTTTAAGGACTTCGATGGGGAGGTTCTCTACAAGGTACTCCTTGGCATTGGCTATGAGGTCGGCTTGCAGGGTAATCGTTTCGTAGGTCTCTGGGTCCATAAAATGGTAACCCTGATGGTCCGAGTAACTAAATTCCAGAGTTTGGCGGGAGACTTCTACCAGGTCTACCTTTTCAGTTGAGGAAAATCTGACATCCGCCGATTTACCGGTATTAATGTAGCGAATCAGGGCTTGTACGAACGCCCTGAGATTGCCCGGGGTTCTGTGCTGTACCTCCAAAACAATCGCTGGGTTGCCATTGTAACGAATTGCCATTCCTTTGCGAAGATCATTTGCAAGCGCCATAGTTTCTCTCAGCCAATCTACGCCGCTTTTAGGAGCTCTGGGAGAAAAAAATCATCGCCTCAATAGGTTTGCCATTTCGCTCCCGTTGCCACTTCTAAAGTTCTGACTTTTTTACTCAATGGAGGACCTGATGACAAGGTGTAGAACATCGCTTTCCCGAAACCTGGGAAGACCAGGTTGGGTTGCCAGAAATTGCGGGAGAGATGTTCTCTCCTGGGGGTGACTCAAAAATACCCGATTTAAAGTATTTTCAGCCGGGTGAGGTCCTGGGCATCAATTAGGCCTATAGGGTGGTTGTCATGGTCGACGACTACCAGATCATCTATGCGGTGCATTTGTAGGACATGGAGTGCTTCGGCCGCAAGTTTTTCGCTGAAGATGGTCACCGGGTTAGGGGTCATTAGCTCCGCAAGAGCCTGCATACCGATATTGGGCGACTGGGGGAAGTGCCGAACAAAGTCACCATGGGTAAAAATCCCCACTAGGGCTCCTGAGGTTTCCTCCACGATGGCAGATCCGCATCGTCTAGTGGTCATTTGTCGGATTGCATCCATCACCGTGGTCGTTGGGGAAACTACGGCTATTTGCTCCCGTGACCGCATGATGTCTTTTGCTTTCAAGAGAAGAGTTCGGCCGAGCTGACCGCCGGGATGAAATTTTGCAAAATCCTCAGCGCTAAAGCCACTTGCTTCCAACAAAACCATGGCCAACGCGTCTCCAATCACTAGCATTGCGGTGGTGCTGGAAGTGGGCGCCAGATTCAGTGGACAGGCTTCCTGCGAAATGGTGACATCCAAGACAGCGGCGCTAGCCTGCGCCAGTGAGGAGCTTGGTCCGCCGGTTATGGCGATGAGGCTGATATCGAACCGAAGGAGAGCGGGCAAGAGATTTTTGAGTTCCTCGGTTTCCCCGCTGTTACTGAAAGCTAAGATGACATCACCGTCGGAAACGACGCCCAGATCCCCATGTAAGGCATTTAGCGAATTGAGAACTATAGCCGTAGTCCCCGTACTGGTCAAAGTGGCTGCTATTTTTTCTGCGATATAACCCGATTTTCCTACCCCAAGTGATACCACCTTTCCTTTTTTGGCAATAGCCGCCCGAATCAGGTCTACCGCTCGAACGAAATTTTGATCCAATCGTGCAGCCACTTTACGCACTTCTTCTATTTCAATAGAAATGACCCGTCTGGCCCGCTCTAAATAATCCATGCTTTTTTATGGTCGTCCAACCTCCAATCGGTCCGTCCCCAATCATCAATTTGCTCCTGAGTCTTTATAGAAGAACCTTGTTTGCTAAAGCTAGCCAATAGCATTCTAGCCGAATAAGCAAAATAGGGGTCAACTGACAACTAAAGACCTCCTCAAGTTGCAAAGCAACAAAGTATGAAGTATATAAAAACTAAGGGTAATTACTATGAAACGGGCGGCGACGGTAATTTTAGTAGTAGCGGCGATGATTTCAAGTACGGCGTGGGGGCAGTTTGTGGCTCCGGCACGCAAGCCCCTTCCCGTGGAATCCCCCCCCCCGCCATATGGGATGCCTCAAGCCAAGAACCGTCCTGATGTGCAGGGAGTTATTCCTCAAATAGTGCGATTGAAAAAACCGTGGGAACTTATTAATCCTTGCGCACCGGCAGAATATGGCAACGGGTCTGCAAACGTCACTAAGGACTATACCAATGCGAATCCGACCAGGGATACCTACGACCCGGCTAAACCAAAAGGGATCATTCTCTTCGGGATCACATGGTGACAAGCCACTGATTGCTTTTTTCTGCGCAACCTATTTGAAACCGGAAATGTATCATATCTACCGGCAAATAAGTGCGTTGAGCGGTTTCTCCTGCTTGGTGGTTACGCAGAAAGTACAAAATTTGAATCTCTTTCCTTTTCAACCCTTGATCAGTCTGCCGCGGTCCCCATGGCGGTGGTGGTCTCGCATCAAAGAGCGTTTATTAGGGAAAAATCCCTGGCAGATCTCTCAAAAGGAGACCAAACAGCTCAGGAAGGTACTGGAAGAAAACGGTGCCTCCATTCTTCACATTTTCTTTGGAACAACCGCCATCCACATGCTGCCCGTCCTCCAAAGCTCTCCTATCCCGGTTGTGGTATCCTTTCACGGGGCGGATGTGGGTTGTGGGATGCTCTGTCCGTCGCACAAAGAGGCCCTTTCCACGCTATTCGAGCGGGCGGCGCTTGTCACCTGTCGCTCACTGGATTTAGCTGGAAAATTAAGGTTGTTGGGCTGCCCCCCCGATAAAATCCGGTTACAGAGAACCGTTCTGCCAGACCTCCCCTTTCATCGTCACCTTCCTCCTTCTGACGGGCGGTGGAAGCTTCTTCAAATCGGTCGTCTCATTCCTAAAAAGGGTCTCCACACCACCCTTCAAGCCTTCGCGCTTTTTAAGCAAAAATACCCAGACTCCTCTTTGACTATCGCAGGACAGGGTCCCTTAAGGAAAGAATTGGAGTTGTTTTCTCGCCGGCTGGGCATTGCGTCCGATGTCCATTTTGTCGGTTTTCAGTCGCAAGAAGTTTTGCAACGGCTCTTGTTGGAGCATTCCATATTTTTGCATCCCAGCGAGACCACAAGAACCGGCGACACTGAGGGCGTTCCTAACGCCCTTTTGGAAGCCCTGGCTTCAGGCATCCCTTGTATAGCAACTCAGCATGGAGGGATCCCTGAGGCGATAGAAAACGGATGCGATGGGCTCCTGGTGGAGGAAAAAAATCCCGACGCCCTCGCTCAGGCAATGTCGCTGTTGGCAGAATCCCCCGCCCTTTACGAACGGGTAGGGCGGAGCGGAGCGAAAAAAGTCCGAAGAGACTTTGGTAAGGGAAGCTCTGGCATTGCAGCTCCTTATTTTTCCCTTTTGCCCAAATGAGGACACTCTTTCCGGGCTTGTCTCATCACGTCAATTCGGAGAGTTGAGAGTGATAAAGAGGGGGACATCCCATCGCCTGGGTGGAACATGGATTGGCGGCAGAGGTGGGAGAAGTTACCCACACTTCAAACTTATTCACATTGTAAATAAAAATTTTAAATTCGCCTGCCTATTCACCTTCATCATAACAATGTGAGTAAGTTCGGGGAAACGCGTTCCTCAAAGAAAACAAGAGTGTTCCACGCTGAAATGGGGTTGTGAATATCCTGCAAATATTCTCCCCCTGGTTGTTTAAAAGCCCCCTACCACCCAAGAGTTTCTCCCAAGAATTCGCATCCGTTCACAAGTTATTCACAACCTATTCGCAACTAAATTTGCACCCTGCCCTTGAGCAATTTGAGGTCTTTCAGTAGATTGCAGGAGACCCATGGAATGTGAACTGACACACTTTTCGGCTCCGGATGGAGAAAGATTTACATGGCAGAAGTGGGTACCGCCTGGGAAGCTACGGGCAGCGATGATTGCCATCCACGGAATGGGAGCAGCGGCTTCAGATTTTGCTCCGTTGGGGGAGCTGTTGCTCAAAGAGAAAATGGCAGTTTATGCCCCAAACCTCCGGGGACAGGGGCTAGACCCTTTGGTGGATCGGAGAGGCAGAGAACTGAACGTGGAGCAGTTGCTTGCGGATGTGGCAGCTGTGGTGGGCGAGGTGAGACAGGACCACCCGAAGGCACCCCTCCTTTTTTACGGAGAAAGTATGGGTGCGCTGCTTTTGATTCGGCTTTTGGCCGCGGATCAACATTTATTTCCCATAGCTGGAGCGATACTAGCTGTACCTGTTGTCGAACTTGCGCGGCCCACCCCGCCCATAGTCCGGAGCGCAGTGCAATTGGTTGCTAAATATTTGCCGTCCCTTACTGTGCTTCCTCAATGGTTTGTGAACAGGAAAGAGAAACACACGCTTCATCTGAGTCATGACCGCGACAAGCAGCGTTCCTTTGAAAATGCGCCTTACTTGATCAAAAGGTTTACTGCTTCCTTTATCAACAACATGGGGCTTTTGATTTCCTCGGCAAACGAGGCGGCGGAACGCATTCGGCATCCCATTTTGGTGTTGGGGGCGGGAGATGACGAATTTATCTATACCGATCAACTCCTCCAGTGGTTTGATCGGGTGGGATCAACCGACAAAACCCTAGAAATCTTTCCCAATAGTTACCATAGGCTGCTGTTTGATCAAGACCAGCCGGAGGTGGAAAAGGCGCTGTTGAATTGGTTGAGGCAACGTTTTTGACGCCTGCTGCCAGAAGGATGGTGTCGCTCAAGTCGGTCAGGTATCGTAGAGGATACCTAACTTACCTTGCTCCTGATCCTCTGTCATAATTGCTTCTCGCGCCGACCTTCCTAGGTTTTAGGAGAGTGGCTCATCATAAACGCTCTTGACAGGGTTCCCAATTTTTCCAGTATGACCCGGCTGCAAATTTTATGTATGCAGCTCAAATTGAGATAATTAGGAATTTAATTTCGAGGACCGGTAACGGCGAGGTTCAAGACAATACCGGAGAATTCAGTTCGGAATTCAAAACGTAAGCGGCCTCGAACGAGGCCCTTCGCCAGAGGTCAGGCAATTTGCAATCGATTTAAAGTATGAAAATTACCCTCAGCACTCATGAAGTGCTCAAATTCGAGCATGTCCCGGCAGTACAGAATCAGGAGTTAGGACCAGCTTATTTTTCCCAAAGAGAAGGGGCATCCAGGAAGCAATCGTTCCTGATTCAAAAAATAGCCACAAGGAGTTTGGCTCTCGGAAAAGTTCCTCCTGATTGGAACATTTCCGGAAAAAATGCGCCAACTTGCCCCTTGGATTTGACGGCTTCGCAGATTCAGGAACTGTGGCCGATCATTTTGGAAATGGATAAAACAGAAAGGGCTCACCTTTTTAGCCAGCTTTCTCCGATGCATTTTTCTTTAATTCGGGCAAGCGAGTTGAGAGCTGCGGTACCGCAGATGACGGAAGTCCAGCTTCTGTCCTTAAGACCAGTTTTGTCGACTGTGTTCACCAATGATGAAGTAAAAATGCTTTGGCCTGATATTTTGGCAATGTCCCCCGATGCGCGGCGCATACTCATTGAGTGCCTTCAACCCAATGTTCATTTTTCATTGCTAGAGCCACGGGAGATTGGCCCAGTGCTTTATCAACTCACAGGTAGGCAAATTAGGGCGCTGGATGCGCATAGCTTTAAGCAAATTGATTTATACGATATTTTTATTTTCCTCTCCTCAGATTCCTGTTGGATCAACCTATCTCCTGAGCAATTTAGGGCCATCTGGGAAAAAATCAGAGAAATGGAGCCAAAAGACCGGGAAGAGGTGCTGCTCGCTATGCCGCCTCATTATCTGGATTTTCTGGATACTGATGAGATCGGGCCTGTTTTAGGAGAGCTGTCCCTCGTGCAAATAAGAAGGCTGAGCGCGGAGAAGGTTCGAGACTTAGCTGGTTGGATTAAGAAGATGGATCGTCAAGATCGATTGCTATTTTTTTCAGCCCTTCTTTTCAGCCAGCTCATTTTGTGGAATCCACGAGAATGGCACTTTGTGCGGGATGATTTTACGGCGGATGATCTCCACAATATGGATCTGGAGAAATCAGGCTTGCAGCTCCAAAAATTGTCACCTCTCCATATCAAGGAATTATTTCCGAGGCTCTTAGAAATCCAGCAGAGCGGGAAAAGAAAAGTCTTTCAAAAACTGCTTCCGAGACAATTTGAATTACTGGACGGCAATGATCTCCGACTCCTGTTAAATGCCTCGCTTGCTTTGGAAAGCTTAACCAATGAGCATATCCAAATCCTCTGGTCCGCTATTTTCAGCTTGGAAGAGGCCGAATGCAACGCCTTGATTCAACGTTTGGAGGTGACCCAGCTAGTGGGGCTGGCTGTAGAAGACGTTCTTCCCGTAATTCACGTATTCCATCCTCGTCAAATTAAGGACTTGTGGGCGGTGACAATCCTTATGAACGAGCAACAGAAGGCTTTTTTCGTCCAATCGCTGAGCACGGATCAACTGGGGGGCTTAAGCGCAGCACAGATTGCCTCCGCGCTTCCAGCGCTGACTTGGGAGCAAAGTCAATCGCTGGGCCCTTACGTGCGCAATCAGCTCAAACTGGATCTCTTATTTGGAGAAGAGAAAGGCACTTCTATTTCTGATGTTTCGGAAAATCGCTTTCAAAAAATATGGCCTGAAATCGTGACCATGCCGAAGGAACTCCGAAAAGGATTCGTTCAACAACTCAGACCGTGGCAATTAGCTCATTTAAGTTCCGATGATCTCCTCTTGTCGCTCAGTAGTATGACCCAAGGGCAAATAGTTGGGTTAGGTGCTCGGCTGAGTGATCATCTGGATAAACTAAAAATCAAGGGTTTATGGAGGGAACTTGCCGGAATGGAGAGAAGTGCTCTCCGTAGCCTCCTCGGTTTGTTGCCTTCGGACTGTTTATCCCTCTTAGAAGATCAAGAACTGGCCTTGGCAATTGATGCGATGAGTGCCGGACAAATTCAGTTGCTAGCCCCCGGCACCATAGTCGCATTATGGCCAAAGGTGCGGATGGGCATTCTATCGGGAAATTCGGATGTCATCGACTTTTGTCGGCAACTATCCGCTCTTCAACTGGCCTTATTAGAACCGGACGAGATTCCAATTTTTACTGAGTCTCCGGAAAGCCTGTTACAAATAGACCTCCTCAAGATTTCCGATGAACAAAAATATTGTTTGAATGCCAAGCAAGTGAGGCTCATGTGGCCAAACATTCTGAAATTGGAGACAGAATTCGCCATCAAGTTTGTTGATTCCCTCCAAGACAAACAACTGCTGGAGCTACAAAATGCCGAATTGGAGCTTTTGAGCCGCTCGGAAGTCAGCAATTACCTCACCGCTTCGCAATGGAATACTCTGTGGCTGGAAATAGTGAAAAGCTCTGAGTCAACGCGACAGGTTTTTTTTAATAAACTGAACATTAGAATTTTATCCAGAGAAAATATTCGACTCTTATTGTCTTCGAGCTCCGCCATCCGCCAGCTACATCGTGGAAAGAAACATGTCCTGGTCTACCTCATTTCAGATATGTCGAGCCTTCTGCAGCCGGAAAGTGTTCAAGAGCTTTGGAGCGCAATCAGGTATCTCACTAGAGAAACAAGAATCCGATTGCTTCATCAATTTTCTGTTCATCAACTCTCTTCTCTGAATACACGGGATTTCTCAGGGATAGGCGGAGAACTCACGCCAGACCAAATTAAGAGTCTGGACCAGGAGCGTACTCTTGAAATTGCCAAAAATATCTCCAATACAAATCCGTTGGATCGCATATATTTTAACGATCAATTGTCGCCTGCACAACAGGCTCTATTGCGTGATAACGGGATTGTACTAGATAATCAGTTGACACAAGATGAGCTGGAAAAGATCAAATTTGAAGCTGTTCCAGCTCATCAAAGTCTCTTATGGCGACCGGAATTCCTCCGAAAATTATGGCCGCAGATTCTAAAAGTGGAACCTTGGACCAGGAAACACCTCTTGAGTCAGCTGGAGATTCATCAACTTTCTCTTTTAAATGAAGGGAACCTCTCGAGTGTCCTGAGCGACCTGCCTGAGAAACATCTCTGGGCACTAGGGCCGGACAGGATTCGGAATTTATGGCAAGATGTTTTGAAATTGAGCCCGGTGGCTCAGAGCACCTTCCTACAATCTCTCAAGCCCGGCCAGCTGGCTCTCCTCACTGCAAATGATTTACTGCCTATCTTGGGCAAACTGCATCGAGCGCAAATAGAAAATTTGTCGGCAGAAGTTGTCCAAGCCATAGCGGCTCTGATGCCTCAAATGGAACCCTATGACCGAATCTATTGGATACACAGTTTGCTACCGGCACAAAAACAGCAATTATCTTTAGCTGGCATCACCCTCAGTGGGCGGCTGACATCAGCTGAGATAGCAAATCTCAAACCGGACCTCCTATCTCCGGACAAACTGCCTCTCCTTTGGCCTGATCTGCGGAAGGAAAATAGGCTCACGGAGGAGTTTGTGCGGCAACTGAATGCCGCCCAGCTTTACTCGCTGGAAGAGACAGATCTTGCATCCATCAGTGAAAAATTCACCTCAAACCAAGTGCGCCTGATGTTACCGAAGATACTGCGAAGTAAGGAAAAAACGGCTTTTTTTACGAAACTGCGGATGCAGCAATATTCATCCTTCAGCCTGAAGGAAGTGACGCTGGTTCTCAGTGAATGGTGGCTTTGGATTTTGCAACAAGACATCGATACGAGAAAATTCCGTATCCGGCAGGCCCCCTCTGAGGCATTACAGTATTTAAACCCAAGCGAGATCGGACCTGTTGTTAATGAAATGACGGTGAGTCAATTAAAACCTTTGCTTGATGTCGGCCTGCGAAAACTAAAATTCGAGGGCATATGGCCTCGGACTTTGGAAATGAGTCGAACGCTCAGAAAACAGCTCTTTCAGATGTTTCCACCGGAAATTTGGCCAACTTTTATTAAGGAATTTAGGGAGCAAATTTTAAACATGGAGGATGAAAAGAGAGGCTCTCTGTTAAGGACGCTCTCTTCTTTTTTGCGTCCCCAAGAAGTGCGCCTGATCTGGCAATGGATGCTCAAATTACCACTAAAAGAGAAATTGATATTTGAAAAGGGGTTTACCCAACTTCGCCGTTTAAACATCTCGGAAGAGAAGCCAGCGGAAGAAGTGGGAGGCCTATCGGCTTGCCCCGTTCCCGCCGGAATATTTCATCAACCACTTTCCCTTCTCGCGTAACATCGGAGGTTCTCATTAAACGCTCTAGCATTGACTAATGGGAGCAGGTTCATAAATTCCACCCATGATATTTCCTTGCATCCTTGCTCAAGCTGCTGCTAGCCCCGCTAGTGGTTCAACGTCTGCAATTCCTATCTTGAATCAGATTCTCCCCCTTGGCTTTATCGTTCTGATTTTTTATTTTCTAGTGATCCGGCCACAGCAAAGAAAGCAGAAAGAACACCAGCGGTTGCTTCAGAATCTGAAAACCGGCGACAAGGTGGTGACAAGTGCCGGGATTCACGGACTGATTTCCAATGTGAAGGATAAGACAATCATTTTGAAGGTGGCCGACAACGTGAAAATCGAATTCGACAAGGCCAGCGTCACCTTTATTGAAAAAGCAGCCGAAACGGCAGGAAGCTAAAACGGGCAAGCTTCATGTCACCAATTCTGACGTTTGTTCTGGGTCTGGTTATCCTCGGGTTTTTCGGTTGGTACTTTTCCACTGCTTCTTTAAGCCGCAAACGCGTTTTGGGACTGGTCTTGACATTGCTTTTGGTTGGCTTCTGCCTTCAACAGCTCTGGCCGCCAGCGGAAAAGATCCCATTGGGGCTCGATTTACGGGGTGGTAGTTCCTTTTTGATCCGATTAGTGCATGGCCCGGAGGAAAAGATCACTCCCGACATGCTGAGTCAGGCCGTGGAAGTCATCCGACATCGGGTGGATCTCTTTGGAGTGAGCGAGCCTATCATCACGCCGCAAGGTGCCGACCGAATATTAGTGCAAATTCCGGGCTTGAGCCCTCAACGGTTGGAAGAAACTAAGACTCAGCTTCAACGAGTGGCGAAGTTAGAGTTTGCCTCCGTACATCCCAATAGCCTCCAGCTGGT
>PSRL01000015.1 GCA_003176035.1 Verrucomicrobiota bacterium | reverse complement strand
GGTCTAGCATGTGACCGAGAGAAAGCGTGTAGGCCGAGGGATGCGAAGAAAGCGCGTTCGAAATGTCTCCCGGCGTCGGGAGGTTGCGGACCTGGAAAGCGATCGCAAAACACGCGAGAGTTGCCAGCGCGACGATTGCGCCAAGCACGCGAGTCCCACCCCTTACCCATGAGGAATCCGTTGCCATCGCAGAGCCGATTAGCAGTGCCAGGGCTGGATAGCACGGCATGGAGTAATACTCCTGCGTTGTCGAAAATGTGAAGAACACCAGCATGAAGCCAGTCCAGCAGAGCGCAAGCAGCCTCGTTTGTCCCGCTCGATCCGTCGGTTTGAACGACAGCTTGAAAACCGAGGGGATGTACACACTCCACGGGAATAGCCACAGGAAATGGAACAACCAGAACCATAGGCGGGGGACTGTGTTGTAGTCCCTCGGGTAGCGCATGTTTAGAAATCGCAGCAGCTGTTCATTAATGAAGTAGAACCACAAAAAACCGTGATATTCTCCCGGCCCGCTGTGCAACGTCCATACAAAATAGGGCGGATTGCGCAGTGTCGCCAGCACATGCCATGGGGCCGCGATGATCAATGCGATCAGCGCTCCTGTGAACGGATGCAGCAGCTGCCAAGTGCGCCGAACGAACAATTGCCGCGTCAGTGCCAGATAGATAAGCGCACCCGCGACCGGAAACACCACGCCAATCAAGCTCTTCAGCAGCAGGCCAACTCCCAGACTCGCGGCGAGGATTACAGACCACAATCTCGGTCGCAGCTCCTCTGGATCAAGTGTCCGCAAAAACGCCCACATCGACAACGCAATCGTGCCTGTGAGCATTACGTCAGGGATTTGGATTCGCGTGAAGAGGAATAGACCCACGCAGGTGCCAATGCACATCCCGGCATATAGTCCTGCTCGCTTTCCGAATGCCCAGGTGCCGAAGGCCGCGGTCAAAAGCGCCAAGAGCACTGCCGACAACGCCACCGGGATGCGCGCTGCCCAATCGTAGATTCCGACAATTCTATACGAGATAGCGATCAGCCAATAAATGAGCGGAGCCTTCTCGAGGTACAGCACGCCGTCGAGCCGCGCCGTCACCCAGTCTCCGCTCACGAGCATTGTCTTTGCGATTTGTGCTTGCACCGCATCGACATCGTCCTGCAGCGATGGTGGGGAAACGATGCAGCCGAAATAGATGGCCGCCGTGATCGCGACAACGGCGAGATAGAGCGGCCAATTCGTCTGTCGGGCCGTAAATTCGGCGTTCAAATCGCCACTTGCCATTTTTTCATCCACAGGAACAGGATCAGAAATCCCCAAAGGTGATAACCCACATTGATCTCGCGTCGGAAATGCCGCTCCATAAGCTTCTCGAGCCGCTCTTTGTGAAAGAACGCCCCATACTCGCGAAGGCCGTCGCGCATCGTTTCGACAAGCAGGTTGCGTAGCGGCCCCCGAAGCCATTCATGCGCCGGAATATCAAAACCGGTTTTTTTGCGATGCAAAATGGTGTGTGGCAGTTTGTTCGCCATCAACTGCTTCAACACGACTTTCTGCTTTACCCCTTGAATCTTCAGCGAAGTGGGCAGCGCCGCCGCGAATTCCACAATGCGATGATCCAGAAATGGTGGCCGCACCTCGACGGAATGCGCCATGCTCATGCGGTCACTTTTCGTAAGGATATCGTCAGCCAGGTAGTATTTCTGATCGAGCCAAAGATAAGGCGCGAGATCGTCGTTCACCGGCGGCAATGTCCGAATTTGCCCGAGAATTTCCGCGAGCGAGTCAGGCATGGGCCTGCGCACCACGCCGTTCAGATCGTCTTTGGCAAAGGTCCCGTTCCAGTAGGCATGCGCAATCTCGGGCGGCATCAGACAGCCTTCCAACAGCCGCGTTGCCTTGTAGTCGAAGCCCATTTTTTCGTCGGAGACCGGCCAGCTTCGGATGGCAGTAAGTCCCAATGAAACCAGCGCACGCGGAAATTTGCGGATTGTTCGCGCCATCCGGTCGGCGCGGTACGTCAGGTATCCGCCGAACAGTTCATCCGCGCCCTCTCCACTCAGTGCCACCGTGGTTTTGCGTTTGCATAGTCTCGACAGAAACCATACCGGCAGCGCACCCGCGTCTGCACTCGGCTCGTCCGAGTAATAGGCGAACTCCTCGATGGCGGCCTGCAAGTCCACCGTCGGATTAAGATCCATCTCATCATGGTCGGTGTTGTATTGCTTAACCGCTGCATGAACGTACTGCGTCTCGTCAAAGCTGCGCCCGCGGAATGAAATCGAGAACGTCTTGAGCTGTGCAGAAGTTGCCTGCGATGCATAGTGAAGAATCGAGGTCGAATCGACGCCTCCGCTCAACCACACGCCGAGCGGGACATCAGAAATCATGTGTTCCCGGACCGAGTCCTTCATCAGACGATCCAGCTCTGCCGTCGCCTCGTCCATCGAAATATTGCTGAGATTGCCGTACGGCAGTTCCCAATATTTGCCGTTGCTGACCGCTCCATCCCGCCATTCCAGCCATTCTCCTGGTGGCAGCTTCACGATGCCGTGAATTAATGTCCACGGGGACGGGATGTAATTCAACGCCAGGTAGCAATCGAGACCTTCCAACGACAATCTGCGGGGAATCTCGGGGTGAACGAATAGTGCCTTAAGTTCGGAGCCGAAATACAAATCTTCGCCAATCCGGGAATAATAAAGTGGTTTGATTCCCAGCCGGTCGCGCGCCAGAACTAACCTACGCGAAGGCTTATGCCAGATCGCGAAAGCAAACATTCCCCGCAGGCGCGTTAAGCTTTGTAGGTCCCACTGCAAAAAAGCCTTCAGGACGGTCTCGGTATCAGAGTGGGAAGAGAATTGATGACCCAGCGATTCCAATTCGCCGCGCAATTCCAGATGGTTGTAAACCTCGCCGTTGAAGACAATGCCCCATTCCCCGGCATTCTCCAGAATCGGCTGGTTTCCGCACTGTAAATCGATGATCTTAAGCCGTGCCGCACAGCACGAGAAATCGTCAGTGGAAAATGCGCCTTGTTGGTCCGGCCCGCGATGATGCAGCGTGGCCATGGCTTCCTGAATTCGACCTTCGGGCGCTCGTCGATTCTTATGTGTGAAGCCCGCAATTCCGCACAAGCGTTGTGCCTTTCTGAAAGAGAGTAAGTTGTGCGCACCTGCAGCAGCCCAGGCGCAACTGAGAGCCGAAACTGTCTGGTGCGGAGATCCTCAAGGCCATTGGCCGAGGCGACACAGAGACTATCCTGAGCAACTCTAAGATTCTGCGTTTCCTTTAATAAAGTGAGCTCAAAGTGAACTCTTTCAAGCCTACATGGAGTTAGCAAGAGAGCGCAAGCAGGCTAGGAAAAGCCGGCGGTTCACCTGAAAGCTCAAGCAAGAACTTACCAAGTGTTATATGGAGTGGGATCCGACACGCCAGTGCCTTCGCAACTCGAATGCACGTCATCAACTCCCGAACCACTTTGGTCCGGCGAAATCACCTGATCGCTGAAGTGCAGCGTCCAGTCCTGCCGGCAAACCGGGTCGACCGGCACGGATCGCAGATAGTGCCCGTCCACCAAATCCTGAATCGATTGCGGCGCTTGCTGCTTATCCAGCGTGTAGTTGTCGATCGCCTGCCGCATTGTCTGAAGGTCTTGCTTCAGCACCGATTCCCGCGCTCCTTGGATCGATCGCTGGTACATGCCGACCCCAATGCCCACGAGGATCATGATAATCGCGATCACGATCATGACCTCGATCATCGTAAAGCCTTCTTGGTGGGCGGCGCCGCGATTACCGCGTCGAACCGCTGCTGAGCATGGAGCCATTTGCAAGTTCGGCCTCATTCTTACCAATCCGAATATTTCGTGCCATCCATCGCCGTAGCGTCCGATTTCGAATACACGTCAAACACGTTCTTCCCGTCCCAATTCGTTGAGTCGGGATCGTCTTCGACCGAGCGCAGGCCCCAATCGGCCTGCTTCGTGAATGGATCAATCGGAACCTTACGCAGAAAATGGATCGTCTTGTTTCTGCCACCGCCGCCAACGCCCCCGGCAAGCGGTACACCAGTGACCAGTGTTTGCAGATCGGGAGGATACCCTCCGCCCAGAGGATCAACCCGGATCTTACCTTTATCCGCCAGCGTTTTGTAACGGTCGATTGCGTCACGCATGTCCTGCAACTCGCGCCTCAAGGTGCGCTCGCGGATCCGCAAGCCCGTGTAACGCGCTATCGGAAACGCTGCCGAACACAGGATCATAAGAATGGCGCAAGACACCAGCAGTTCGATCAGTGTCATGCCCGTTTCAGAGAGGCGCTTTCCGCTTTGGCGAATCGTAATCATTCCCCGTCTGCCCTATTCCACCTTCAAGGAAGCTTCGCTTGTGACCAGGGGAATCGGCCGTTGCTGCGAATCCTTGGCATTAATTTGAACTACCGATAGCGTCGACGTCCCCGGCCCTATTGCCTTTACGACCACTCCGAGCAAAGTTCCGCTGCCGCTTACTCCCGGCGTATTAGGTTGTCGGGTGGCCGAAATGATTGCTTGCCCATGTTCTTTATCCACACGTTGTACGATCGCGATTTCCTGGGTGCCGCCCGAAAGGAACCCTCCGTGGCGCACTTCCTCCACGCTCAATACTGCCGGATTGTATTGCAGCATGATTGGCACGGAATACAGGTCAGACACGTTCTCGACGACGATTCCCAGCGTAGCGCTTTGACCCGGCCTCAAGTTTAGAGCGCTAGGCTCAAAGTGGATCCGCGGGCCGGAGACTTGTGGCGGCGTCGCTGCGGCCGCTCCGGGATTCGGCGCGGGTGCGTCAGGAGTGGCAACCACCGGGCCGTTTGCCGGAGTCGCGGGAATGGTGCGCTGGTTTTGTGGCAGCTCCGTCGGCGCCATACTGGCTGCTCCACCTGGATTCGAAGACGGAGCCTTCACATCGAGTTCCCGTTTCACAGTTGGGTTCGTATCGGAGCCCGCGTAAAGCCCGCGCAAATTCGCCTTTGTCCACTCCGGCATCCGAACGATGTGTGGAATCAAAACGATAATATCTTCGTTGTCCTGATGCTCGAGATTTTCGGTTGAGAACAGGTAATGCATGACCGGGATTTTGGAGAGCCACGGCCACCCGTTTAAGGTCTTAGTATCGATTCGATCGATCAAGCCGCCCAGGATGCTGACTTCGTTCTCCTTCAGCCGGATTTCGTGTTCGATTTTTCGTTGGCTGATGATGGGCTGCTGAATTCCGCCAATGTTCTGGTAGCCGGTTACCGACGAAACCTCGACGAGCAGCTTCATGCTGACATCACGGTTCGGATGAACGTGCGGCGTGACGTCAATGTTCACGCCCACATCGATGTACTGGAATTGGGTGTTGACCAATGGATTTACGAAACCAGCCCCGGCGGTGCTGCCAACGCCTACGCCCGCCTGATAGCTCCCCGTTGCCACCGGCACGCGATCGCCGATGCGCAACTTAGCCGCCTGCCCGTCAATCGCTCTTATCTCGGGATTCTCAATGATCTTGGTCGCCGAGTCGGTCATCAAGAAGTTAGCTGTCGCGCTGGGAATCGTGAAAATCACGTCGTTCTGGTTGAGGTGGGTCAACTGAGTGAGCGTGATCGTATTGCTGGAATTGTTGTTATTGTTTCCCGACCCCGAACCGCTGCTCGTACTGTTGTTGGGGTTGATCGTGACCGAAGTGCTTTGGGGTGGGAGTATGCCCAAATTCCTCAAATGATCGGTGCGTGCTTCGAGAACTTCCACCTGAACGATCACTTCCGGCTTGGCCTTGTCGATGTCTTTGATGATTTTGTCTATGAGGGCGAGTTTGTCAGGAGTGTCCCGCACGATGATGGCACTCTGCGCGTTCACCTGCTGGATACGCTTTAGATCGAGCAACTGACGAAGACCGGTGGTGACTTCCGTCAAATCCTGCGCCACGGCGATGTTGTTCAGATAAAACGTTCGAACGATCTGCTCGTCGTAGTCGCGCCGCTTCTGC
>PSRL01000140.1 GCA_003176035.1 Verrucomicrobiota bacterium | reverse complement strand
CCGTCGAAAAAATGTTCGGCATCGTAGACCACTTCACGATTTAATTGTTTAAAATAGCGTACGGTATCGGCAATCATTGCCCGATTTTCTTCGGGCGTGGTTCCCAGAACTTCGGTCACGTGGAGTTTCCAGCTTTTCCCGAAAAAGGTCACTACGGGTGTGTCTGCCTCACGGAGGGTTTGAATTTGCGGATCTTTGGAAATCTCCAGATGGGCGCGTCGAGTACTTCCAAAGGCGGCGATTTTTGTTTGCCCCCAGGAACGCTTGCGCGCCTCTCGAAAGAAATCCAGGTCTTTGCCATTGGAGCCCGGCCACCCCCCCTCGATCATGCCCATACCAAATTGAGCCAATTTTTCGGCGATGCGGAGTTTATCAAGCAGGCTAAAGGAGATTCCCTGCCCCTGCGTACCATCACGCAGTGTGGTGTCGTATAAAGTCACTGTCCTGCCGAGCATCGGCCAATCCTAAAGCCAAATCCGCTGAGGATTCAACCTCAGAGCCCTAATTCATTCACTTCTCGCGCGTTTGAAGGATTCCATAGATATTAGTAACTTAATTATAGCATCTTACGATGTTTCGGAGCTGTTGATAGCATTGATCAACTGTCGGAGCCCGCCAAAGTTGTTTTTGTGGGGAGTGAGGACAATCCGTGGGAGGGAGAGCAAGGTCACATCCTCCTGTTCTTCAGGCAGGGCGCTTGTCTGCCGGATCTCTCCTTCCGAAAGAATAAATGCAAATTGTTGGTTCAAATGCCGAAGGGATGAGGCACTCAGTGGATATTGAATGCGAATCACCATTTTTTTCCCGACCCAGCGATAGGAATGAAACACACGGTAGAAGCGGACAATTTCGTCAACGGCTTCATCAATTTTGTGTGTGATGCGAAAGAGGCTGAAATCGGATTCGGAAATCAGGTGCGAAGCAAAAAGGTCGTTATTGAGAAATCGTCTCCATGCCTCCCAATAATATCCATTAGGTTTGTCCAAAAGCACCAGTGGGACAATCGAAGTTTTGCCCGTTTGCATCAGCGTGAGGCACTCAAATCCTTCGTCAAGGGTGCCAAACCCACCGGGAAGAAGAACAAAAGCATGAGTTTCTTTGACGAAACTTAGTTTCCTGGTGAAAAAATACTTAAATGAAATGAGCTTGGGATCTCCATCGATGGTTGGATTTGCGCGTTGTTCGAAGGGCAAATTAATATTTAAGCCAAAACTGTTTTCAGCTCCCGCTCCCTCTTGGGCTGCTCCCATAACGCCATCGCCTCCCCCCGTAATCACCATAAATTTCTTGTCGGCAATATGCCTTCCGAATTCTTTAGCCACCCGATATTCCTCGGAGTCACAGGGGACCCGAGCTGATCCAAAAACAGCAACTTTCCGCCGCTGACGATATTTTGCGAAGATTTCGTTTGCTTCGCGCATTTCGTGCAGCGTCGTATCGATTTGCTTTAAATCAGCAATGCCGGTGTTATTTTCCCCCAGTTTTTCAACGTTTTCCAGGATGTGCGCGATAAATTCCACGGCCCGCCCTGAAGTAATTTCTTCGGCAAGTTTGAGCATCCGCGGATCAGTTACTTTATAACGAGCCATTATTGAATACCTTCCTGGTTATTAAATATTTTACCTGCTTATCTCCGCGACATGCGGAAAAACAAAAATGCGCCAAGTGTAATAAATAAAATATTAGGAACCCACATGAGAAAAATTGGATGTGCCTGCGCATTTTCCTGCAAGGCGCGAGCTACCAGGATAAAGAAAAAGTAAATAAAAGCGAGTGCTATGCTCAAAGCAAAGCCCACTGAAGTCTCTTTACGGTGTGCGGTGATTCCCAAGGGGATGGCAATTAATGTAAATGCAAGACAAGCAAAAGAAATAGAAAATCTTCGGCTCACTTCCACTCGCACGCGCAAGGCTCGTTTAGGATTGGGGGTGGTAAGCTCTTCCTTTTTTAACTCCGCCATAGTAAAGGAAGTTAATCTGCCGGTATTCATGTATTCGGCATAAAGGGCTTGCAGCGGAATGGGAAATGTGCCCTCCACCAAATTAATGCCTTGCCGAATTTTTCTGATATTTTTGGGATCTTTCGGGTCTCTTTCTTC
This sequence comes from Verrucomicrobiota bacterium, assembly GCA_003176035.1. Classification (GTDB taxonomy): domain Bacteria; phylum Verrucomicrobiota; class Verrucomicrobiia; order Chthoniobacterales; family Xiphinematobacteraceae; genus Xiphinematobacter. The sequence continues at coordinate 3,239 of PSRL01000140.1, read as the reverse complement.
AAACTGAGCGTTATAGAGCTTCAGTAGCAGCCGGGAGTGCGCCGGATCCGGAATGAGCTTCCCGTATTGGGCATGCACCATTTTGAGAGGATTGTTATCGTCATCAATTTCGACAACGATCACGTTAATCAGAGTATCGCCCTTGCGGTCCCCGACATACACACGGCGATCGGGAAATTCGCTTACGACTTCATCCGCTCCAAAGAGAGAGCTGGGGTTGTTGGTTGCTATCTCAAAGATACTCAAAAGCATCCTCTTTTCCGCCCGTGGAGCAATGTCGATGTTGATCCAAAAACAAATCGCCGTCAGCATGGCAGCAATACAAAAGATCGGCACGCTCACTCGCGAAATGCTGATGCCATTTGCTCGCAAAGCAATCAGTTCGTTGTCTGCGGAAAGTCTGCCAAAAATCAGAAGAAGAGCCGTCAAAAGCCCCCAAGGAATTGTAAATGCCAACGAAAACGGAAGCACAAACATCATAAAGGCCAAAACCGTTTGAACCGGCACGTTCCGTTCAACCAATAAATCAAGCAGTTCTTTGAAGATATTGCCAAGCACCAAGACAAAGCTCAGCACCGCCACAGCAAAGAGTGTGGCTATTAAGGTTGATTTTCCAATATAACGGTCAATGATCTTCATGCGGGAATCTCCGAAAAAGGAACGCCATCCTCCCCCGAAGTCAAATCTATAGCGAAACCCCTATAAAAGGATCACAAATTTGGAGGGTATTTTTTCTAAAAAGCAAGGCCATATCCATAATATGGAATTACTTTTGCAACAATGGCTGAGGAAAAAAGACCCACAAAGTTTGCTATCGTTTTATAGGTGTTTCGCTCTCAGTAACCAAAGTCACCTCCAGGGGGCCCAACTCTGTCGGTCTCTTTTAGCAGCCATCTAGTTGCAAATAAAGCTTTTCTGATCTCCGGATTCTTAAAAATCAGACCAAGCGGTGGGGACAAAAAGCCATTTTTCCCCAGGGGCTTTCTCTTTTTTGCGTCACATCACAAGTAAAAAGGCGTTCGAAGAGAAATCAAGTTTTTTACCCGGCCTGGCTTGTCTCGAAAAAAGAAAGTTTTTTTGTCTGAGGAAACCTTTAATCCGAGTTGAAGAGCGACGAGGTATGGATTAGGAAAAAGTCACAATGGAATCTACTCCCTTGAAATTACCGAAATGGCTGGACGTCTGCTTCTGGGGAAACACCACGGCTTTGTCATGGATGTGGGGATTGGGGCTATTTTTCTCGGTTCAATTTACCACTCAGTTCGGTCTGTACGGGCTGCTTTCTTTCATCATTCCGAACTTTATTGGTCTTTTGGGATTTGGATTAGTGGTGCACTGCATTGCGCGGCGGCAACCGGGCTCGGAATCACTGGCCAACTTTTTTTCTTCTTGGTCGCGGCCTTTCCGTTTGGTTTTTTTTCTGTATCAGATCTTAGCGATTACGCTCACGATTTTTGCATTGCTCCAGTATCTCTGGCGTCCATTAGATCTTCAGCCCCAAGCTCTCTATCTTCCCCTCACCGTACTCATCATCCTCGCTGCGGCAATTCTTTTTGGTGAAGAGTTTAACATTCGAAAAATTAAATTCAGCCATGCTGGGATGACGGTGATCCTCCTGGTCGCCATTGCCTGGATACTCCGAACGCAATCGGACTCTGTGATAGCCACTCCCACACGCTATCATCCGCTGCCTACGAACAACTTGCACTATTGGGGTTATGCGGTTCCCATCTTCATTGGGTTTTTGTTGGGCCCATGGCTGGATCTGCAGCAGTGGCAGCGGGCCATTCAAATGCACCGCGAAAGGGTGTCCATCGCAGCCTCTTACTGGGTGGGCAGCTCCTTCTTTTTTTTATTACTGCTCTTCCATGGACTACTCACACTTGCCGCCTTAAACAGTGGCGCTGCAACGTATCTCCGGGAAGGATTGTCAGGCTATCTCTATGGGCACGATATTTTGACACGGCTCTTCTATAACAATGGAGGTACGCATCCGGTGACATTTGCGGCTTATGCGACTTTCATCATTGTTTGTATTATCACCACGTTAGATAGCGGCTACGTTGCGCTTCGCTGGTTCCTGCAAGAAAACCTGCGTAAGGAGACCCATGCCCTTCTGGCGTTGGTCCCAACACGTCTTCTCACTTCGCCCATTCCAATTTTTGTTTTTGCGGGGTTAGTGGCTCTGCTCGCATCAGTGCTCAATCTCGAATTGGAATATTTCATGATCTTTTACGCGACGTTCTTCGTGGGATACTCCGGCCTCTCCATCATTCGCTGTTTTATGAACAGCCCTGCCAACGTCATTCCACAAGTCAAAATGTTTTGCGTAGGGAGTTTGGCAGTTGTCACTTGTGCCTATGGATATTTTCTGAGGCATCCCATTTTTCAAATGTTGGGATCGCTCCTGCCCCTGCTGTATATCGTGTTCCTTATTTTTAAACCCTCTTCCTCGGAAGACTTTGTGAGCGGAGCGGAAGAACTTGATGCACCGGCCAACGCAGCCCCTCTCTCTCCAAAAAATTTCGAGGAAACACAGAGCTCTCGCGATCCGAATACCGAATTAAAACCCTCCTTTCCAATGAAACACCACTTGGCCGGTCATTTTGAAGGAAAGTGGTTCGTCCATTCCTTTGTAGCCACCTATGCGGACACCAACTCAGTCGGCAATGTTTATTTCGGCATGTATGCTATGTGGGTGGGTAAAACTCGCGAGCTATTCTTTAATCGTGTGATGCCTCGATTTAATTTGAAGAATACTCCGTTTTATATTCTGACTCGCTCCTTCGAGCACAAGTTTGTCCGCGAAACCCGAGAATTCGAAACGGTGAGCGTCCGGCTTCGCATCGCTCGCTACAATCGTAAATTCGTCACCCTGGAGCATGAAATCTATGACTTCTCCAATGATCTCTTAGGTAAAGGCCAGCAGAGCCTGCTTTTTGTCTCTTCCTCGGATTATAAAATGATTGACATTCCTCCGGAGGTAGGTGCTGCATTTGTTCAACATACGTGAACAATAAACGGATCTGGGCAATTGTAGGAGGGATTGCTGGTGGGATTGCACTTCTCTGGTTGGGCTATGAATGGGGGAGACGACAGATGCCGCGCTTTATTTCTCCGGCTCCCTTTGTTACCGGGCTTCAGAAGCTGCCAAAACGGCCTACTTCGGAGTTGTTTAATGGCCTGACATTCCAATGCTCCTTGGTCACCCCGGAGGGCCGTGACAGCGCTGCGGTCAT
>PSRL01000191.1 GCA_003176035.1 Verrucomicrobiota bacterium | reverse complement strand
CTCGCTCAGCAATCTCACCAGATCAGTCGGATCCATCGTCGGACGAACGAAATCGCCGAACGGATCTCTTCCGCGGTTTCCTACAGTCCATAGACCGAATGAGAATTTATGTTCCGGACGTGGCTGGTATGAATCGTTTGTAGTTTTCATGGAACCCTGCCTCCTTCGTGAGGCCCTGAAGAACACCTTGGCGGACGGAGTGTTGCGTTGCCTCGACCTGCGGATTTTCCGGCCACCCGCCTTGCACCGTTGGCGGGCGGCCGGTTTCGTACACGCCTCGAAATAGCGTCGGGTCCGCTCGGGATAGTGCTCTTCAACGATCTGCCGAAAACCCCGGGAAATGCGCAGGACCCTTACCGTGTACGTTAACGATAGTGGTATACTAACACAATCCGGGTCGCTCAAACCACTTAGTTTCGGAGATTTCCGTAGCACTCCTGCTCGTCGTTTTGCCTGGCAGAACGTTTTGAAATTGCTTCCCTGGAGGATCTTCGTGGCTCCACACAGAAACGCCAAAGCAGCCAACACTAAACCGCCTTATCGCAATCCGGCCCTGTCTGCGGAGAAGCGCGTGAAAGATCTGCTGTCCCGCATGACTCTGCAAGAAAAAGCCGCGCAGATGTTTTCGGTCTGGCAAAAGAAACCGCAAACTCTCCTCGATGATGAGGGGAAATTCGACTTGGCTAAGGCCAAGAAATCTTTTAAAGATGGCCATGGACTCGGTCAGGTTGGCCGTCCTAGTGACGCCGGCAAGGGCCTGGCTCCGCGCCAGATGGCGGAAACCACAAATGCCATCCAGAAGTTCTTTGTAGAGAACTCCAGGCTCGGCATCCCGGTGATCTTCCATGAGGAATGCTTGCACGGCCACGCTGCCGTTGGCGGAACGAGCTATCCGCAACCCATCGCACTCGCGTCGACCTTCAACCCAGATCTTATCGAATACATTTTTACCGCCACTGCCCTGGAAACCCGCTCCCGCGGCGGTCATCAGGCGCTTACGCCGGTCGTGGACGTGGCTCGCGATCCCCGCTGGGGCCGCGTGGAAGAGACCTACGGCGAAGATCCTTATCTCGTTTCGCGGATGGGGATCGCGGCTGTCCGTGGCTTCCAAGGCGATGCCAAGTTTCGTGACAAAAAGCGCATGATCGCCACCCTGAAGCATTTTTGTGGACACGGCCAACCCGAGTCCGGCATGAATTGCGCTCCCGCAAACGTTTCTCTGCGTCTGCTGCGCGAAATCTTCTTTTTTCCATTCAAGGAAGCTGTCCAAAAAGCAGGAGCGATCAGCGTGATGCCTTCCTACAACGAACTGGACGGCGTACCTTCTCATAAAAACACATGGCTGCTCCGCGACGTACTTCGGAAGGAGTTCGGCTTTAAAGGGTTCACGGTCTCAGATTATTTTGCGGTTTGGGAACTTGGCTACCGCCCCGACACCCACGGCCATTTCGTTGCGGCCGACAAAAAGGAATCCTGCAAACTGGCGGTGGAAGCGGGCGTGAATATCGAGTTGGCAGATACGGACTGCTACATCCACCTGGTCGAATTGGTGAAGAAGCGGGTTCTCAAAGAATCTCAACTCGATGAGTTAATCGCCCCGATGCTCTTATGGAAGTTCAAACTGCGACTGTTTGAGGATCCTTATGTCGACCCGGACGAAGCAGAGCGTGTCGCCGGCTGCGACGAGCATTGCCGGCTTGCGCGCCAGTCTGCTCGCGAGGTCATCACGCTACTCAAAAACGAGGGCGGTCTCGCTCCTCTCGATCTGGGCAAGTACAAGACGATTGCTGTCATCGGTCCCAACGCCGATCGCACGCTGCTCGGCGGATACAGCGGCGTCCCCAAACATGAAGTCACCATCCTTGAAGGCATAAAAGCGCATGTCGGGAAACGCACCAAGGTGCTCTACAGCGAAGGATGCAAGATCACCATCGGCGGCAATTGGAACCAGGACGCCGTTGTTGCCAGCGATCCGGAAGAAGATCGCAAGCAGATCGCGGAAGCTGTTCAAGTAGCCAAGCAGGCGGATGTAATTGTCCTCGCCATCGGCGAAAACGAGCAAACCTCGCGCGAAGCCTGGGCACTGAACCACATGGGTGACCGTGCCAGCCTTGACCTGATCGGCAGGCAGGAAGAACTGGTGAAAGCCATGCTGGGCACCGGCAAACCCGTTGTCGTGCTTTATTACGGCGGCCGCCCGAACTCGATCAACTACTTGGTTCAGAATGTCCCGGTCATTTTTGAATGCTGGTACCTGGGACAGGAGAATGGCCATGCTGTCGCCGATGTTCTGTTTGGCGATGTCAACCCATCCGGCAAGCTGCCCATCTCGATTCCGCGTTCTGCGGGCCACCTGCCCGTGTTCTATAACTACAAACCCTCCGCGCGGCGCGGCTATCTCTTCGATGAAGTGTCGCCGCTTTTCGCCTTCGGCTTCGGTCTGAGCTACACCACCTTCTCCGTCAAGAATGTGCGACTCGAAAAAAATAAGATTCGCGCCAACGGTTCGACGAGCGTTCTGGCCGATGTGACCAATACCGGAAAGCGCGAAGGCGCTGAGGTCGTGCAGATGTACATTCGCGACGTAGTCAGCTCGGTTACCCGGCCCGTCAAGGAACTAAAGGGCTTCCAGAAAGTGTCTCTGCGCCCGGGGGAGACGAAGACCGTCACGCTCGACATCACTCCGGACTCGCTCGCTTTTTACGATGTGAACATGAAATATGTGGTCGAACCGGGAGATTTCTACATCATGATTGGAAATTCGTCCCGCGACGAAGACTTAACCAAAGTCACTCTCACCGTAACGAAGTAGACCCGTCTTCAGCTTATGCGAGGCACCTATGTTCCAAAAACTCAGCTTTGGTGAAAAGTTCGGCTACGCTTTGGGCGACATGGCCGCCAACTTTGTTTTCCAGGCGATGCTTGCATTGCAATTGGATTTCTACACGCACACTTTTGGTCTGACTGCTCGGCAGGCGGGAACTCTGTTTCTCGTCGTTGGATTGGGAGTCGCCTGTTTCAATCCGGTGATGGGCGTGATTGCGGATCGCACCTCCAGCAAGTGGGGCAAGTTCCGGCCGTGGCTTCTGTGGACCGCGCTTCCCTTCGGCATCATCAGCGTTCTAACGTTCACGACGCCACAACTCAGTCCGGGCGCAAAAATCATTTATGCGTGGACGACCTACATCCTTCTGCGCGTGATCTACACGGTCAACAATGTGCCCTACGCTTCACTGACCGCGGTCATGACTCAGGATCCCGACGAGCGCACCAGTATCTCCTCCTACCGCCAGATTGCTGCGAACAGCGCCGGCTTCATCATCGCTAGTCTTGCCATTCCTATGGTCAAGTTCTTTGGTCGAGGAAATGACGCCCTTGGCTACCAACTCACCATGGGGCTGCTATCGCTCCTTAGCGTGATCTTTTTTATCGTCGCTTTCGCCACAACAAAAGAACGCATTCAACCCGATCCTCTGCAGAAGAGCTCGCTCGGCCAAGACCTCTCGGACCTCTTCAGCAATCGGCCTTGGATCATTCTGTTCCTTGTCACCTTGTTTTATTTCAGCGCGATTCTGGTACGCGGCAACGTCATGCTGCCTTTCTTTCGATTCGTCGCAGGCAATGTGAACCTCTTCGCATGGTTCAGTGGCTTCGGTCTCGCGGCCTTGCTTTTGGGCGTTGCTTGCTCGACCGCGGTTTCCCTCCGCGTAGGCAAACGGGAGTTGTTCATCGCGAGCATGCTGCTGACGGGCGTTTTCAATGCGGCGCTGTATTTCATCCCGCCGCAATCCACGTACCTGATCATCTGCGTTGAGGTCCTTCGGCAGTTTTCGTTCGGACTTTCCGGGCCCATTCTCTGGGCCATGATGGGCGATGTTGCTGATTACGGGGAGTGGAAAACCGGACGCCGCGCAACGGGCACCGTTACGGCTGGCGTTGTTTTCGCGTTGTGGGCCGGCTTGGCGCTTGGGGGTGCAATCGCGGGATGGTTGCTCTCAGCCTACGGTTTGGTTTCCGAAGCCGCGGTACAAACAGCGCAGACACAGGCAGGCATTCTTCTTACGGCCAGCATTTACGCCGCGCTGTTTTTCTTCGCTGCCGCGGCTTGTCTCTTCTTTTATCCGTTAAATCGCGAGAAGAACCGCTCTATTGCCAACGACCTCGCGGAACGACGCAAGAGCGCTGTCGCGGCACAATAGGAGGCTGGATGCACAGATCCATTTGGTTGGTGCTCGTGCTTTTGGTTTTCTCCGGCAGCGCCAAGGCACAGAGCTCTCCCAGTCTCAAAGACGCCTATCAGGGCTGCTTTCGCGTGGGTGCCGCACTCAACTCGGCTCAATTTACCGGCCAGGACCAACTGGAAGACGCAATCATCAAGACACAATTCAATTCCATCACTCCGGAAAATGTTCTCAAGTGGGGGGTCATCCATCCCCGGCCGGACTCCTATGATTTCACTTTGGCGGACAAGTACGTCCAGTTCGGCGACCAAAATCAAATGTTCATTATCGGCCACAACCTTGTCTGGCATTCGCAGACCCCCAAATGGGTTTTTGAAGACGCGAATGGCAAACCGCTCACACGCGATGTTCTGCTGCTGCGCATGCGCGATCACATCAATACGGTGGTCGGCCGCTACAAAGGGCGCATCAAGGGATGGGACGTTGTGAATGAAGCCCTGAATGAAGATGGATCGCTGCGTCAATCACCATGGCTAAAGATCATCGGGGAAGACTACATCGAGCAGGCTTTTCGCTTTGCGCACGAAGCCGACCCTGAAGCTCAGCTGTACTACAACGACTATTCGCTCGAAAATGAGGCCAAACGCAAAGGAGCTCTCCAACTCGTCAAGAAGCTGCAGGAGAACAGCGTGCCGCTCTACGGAGTCGGCCTGCAAGATCATGTCAGTTTAGACTCGCCCACGACGGAGCAAATCGACAGCACGATCAACGAATTTGGAAAGCTCGGCCTAAAGGTCATGATCACGGAACTTGACGTTGACGTGTTGCCCTGGCCCGCCAAAGAGCAGATCGCCGACGTTTCTTTGCGTGCGGAAGCAGATCCCAAACTCAATCCTTATCCGAACGGTTTGCCGGAAGCTGTCCAGCGGGCTCTCGCGAAACGCTACGCTGACTTGTTTGCCACCTATGCCAATCATTGTGGACTCGTCACTCGGGTAACATTCTGGGGCGTTGCTGACAAAGACTCCTGGAAGAACGATTGGCCCATAAAGGGCCGCACAAATTACCCGCTGCTTTTTGATCGCCAGACCAAGCCGAAACCGGCGTATGATGCCGTGATCCATGAAGCGTCCATCAGGCTTCCGAGTGCAACTCGCTAAGAAACATTGGTCAGGCGGTCGGCGGGAAAGGGTGCTGTCAAAGCACGGAAACCGCAAAACTCTCTTGTCGGTAACGTTAACGGGTCGTATAGTACCCCAAGCATTCGCAGCTGCAGCTCTGTAGCTAACGAAAGCCTGGGAGCTGTCTTCTTTCAGGTTGACGCGTGGTTGCGCTCTTCACGGGGCGCGGAGTGAAAACTTGATCAGCGTTTTCTTTGCGAATTCAGTCCCTTCGTTGGTTCATCTCTCAGCAATCGATCTCGTCATTATCGTCTTCTACTTCGCCCTGGTGCTCACGATAGGCTTTTATCTGAAGGAACAAGCCAACACCGGCGAAGACTTTTTCATGGCCGGACGCGAAATGACGGCGTGGGTCGCCGGGCTGGCATTCCTTTCCGCGAATCTTGGTTCGTTGGAATTGATGGGCTGGGCGGGCAACGCTTACAAATACGGCATACTGGCGGCTCATTGGTATTGGGTCGGTGCAATTCCGGCGATGCTCTTCCTCGCGCTGGTAATGATGCCGTTTTACTACATCTGCAAAACCCATTCCGTTCCGGGTTATCTGAAACTTCGTTTTGGGCCCGCAGCGCAGGCGCTTTCGTCCATCTCTTTTGCCCTGATGACCGTTCTTATGAGCGGCATCAATATGTACGCGATGGCCGTGGTAATGCGCGTTGTGCTCGGTTGGGATATTCATTTCAGCATTTGGGTTTCTTCGATCACCGTGGCGGTCTACGTCGCTCTCGGCGGTCTGCGGTCCGCGATCTTCAATGAGGTGCTGCAGTTTTTTTTAATTTGGGCCGGAGCCTTGCTAGTGCCCATTCTTGGGCTTATCGAAGCTGGTGGTTGGAGCGGCCTGAAGCAGCGCATTCTGCAGAATCTCACCGAATTGCATGTCGCCAATCCCGGAGCCTACACACACGCATGGTCCACGCTCGGAAATTTCAGCGACAACCCGATGGGCATTAACTGGGTTGGGATCGTATTCGGGTTGGGTGCAGTTATTTCCATGGGCTACTGGACCACAGATTTTCTGGTCGTTCAGCGCGTCCTCTCCGCGAAGGATTTGCGCGCCGCGAAAATGGCTCCCATCATTGGCGCCGCGTTCAAAATGATGGTGCCGTTCATCGTGATTCTGCCTGGACTCTTGGGTCTTGCGCTTCTTCGCGATCCTCACTCCGGGGCGCTTCTAAGGTTGGTGCCGGGCGATCTCGCTTGGTCTCCCGAAGGTCAGGCTCAAGGACTGCACAGTTTCGACGAAGTTCTGCCCTTGATGCTGGCGCGCTACTGCGGTCCGGGCCTCCTCGGGCTCGGCATCACCGCGCTCATCGCCGGTTTCATGTCGGGCATGGCCGGCAACGTCAGCGCGTTTGCTACCGTTTGGACCTACGACATTTACGGTGAAATGATCAACAAGAACGCGACCGACCAGGGCAAAGTGCGCATGGGCCGTTGGTGCACCATGGTCGGCATGGTCATCAGCATTCTGACCGCTTACCTCGCCATGCAAGCGCACAGCATCATGGATTACGTCCAGGCGCTCTTCAGTTTCTTCATCGCTCCTCTGTTCGCCACGGTCATTCTCGGAATGTTGTGGAAGCGGGCCACCAGTGCAGCAGGCTTTTGGGGTTTGTTTTCTGGAACACTCGCGTCCATCGGCATGTACGCCTGGGTAAAGGTCAATCCACTCGCCGTGAAATACGTGGCCTTGTCGCCACAAGCGCAGGACCAGGCGCAGAACATGTTTCGCGCCTTATGGTCCTGTCTGCTTTGTGCGGTCGTTACCATCGTGGTCAGTCTCGCCACCAAGCCGAAGTCCGACTCTGAGCTCAATGGCCTAGTCTATGGCGCGACTGAAATTCCAAAAGAAACTTACGTCTCCACCTTGCATCGCCCGTGGTTCTGGGCGTTGATCGTGGGCATCGCATTCGTGATCGTGAATATCATTTTCTGGTGAGGCGCTATGAGAAGCGGCGGCGGCATTTCCATCTGGTTCTTCATCGGCATATCGCTCCTTGTGAACGGACTGCTCATTTTCGGTTCGGGCATCTATGAAACCATTCATCCACCGCAGCAGCCCGTGGTTCTGTTTAATCTTCACGCCAGCATCTGGTGGGGCGCGCTCCTTGCCCTGATCGGCGCGATTTACTGCGTCAAGTTTTCCCCGTCCGCATCCAAGCAAAGCTGAAATGGAGCGTCCGGAGTCTTCTAGATTTCGCCAAAGCGTGCGAGGCAACGTTCGTCCGGCCGCCTCGTGGAAAGTTGGGCCTCATGCCAGTCTTAGGAATTGATGTTGGCACCGGCGGCACTCGCGCTCTCATCGTCGACGAAACCGGCTGCATTCTAGCCTCAGCCACCGAAGAACATGTTCCTTTCGCAAGCCCTCAGCCTGCTTGGGCCGAGCAGGATCCGCTGGATTGGTGGCGTGCAGCGACCGTTGCCATTCGCAAAGCATTACAAGTCGCCAATCTCCCGCCCTCATCCATTTCCTGCGTCGGCTTTTCTGGCCAGATGCATGGTGCCGTTCTTCTCGATGAACGCGATGAAGTCATCCGGCCGGCTTTGATCTGGTGCGACCAGCGCACCCAGCCTCAGTGCGATGAACTTCACAAGCTGTTCGGCCGCGATCGTCTGATTCAACTCACCTGCAATCCCGCTCTTACCAATTTCACGCTTACGAAAATGCTCTGGGTTCGCGAACATGAGCCACAAAACTGGGCACGCGTGCGCAAGGTAATGTTGCCCAAGGATTATGTTCGTCTGCGGCTCGGCGCTGAATCCGCCATCGACGTTGCCGATGCTTCCGGCACTCTGATGCTTGACGTTGCGAATCGCAAGTGGGCCGCAGAAGTGCTAGCAAAAACCGGCATTGATTCGAAGATTCTCCCCAAGCTTTACGAGTCGCAGGATGTTTGCGGCAAGATTTCCGAAGCCGGTGCGAAAGAGTCAGGACTTGTCGCG